>JAPHTE010000165.1 GCA_026196445.1 Lysobacterales bacterium | reverse complement strand
GCATCCAGCCATTGACTGGTCAATTGCGCCAGTTCGGCGTTGTCGATGAATGCCTCGGCATGCCCGGCCAGCCACAGACCCGCCGATGACGGCATGGCCTGTTGCAAATGCGTGTAACCCGGCATGGGCAGGTCAGCATCATCTTCCACCCTGTCCAACAGGACATTGGCAATTTCGACGGATAACTGCTTTAACTTTTCAAGACGATCTTTCATGTATAACCGCAAGGCCACGGCGACCTGGTCATTGCGGCTGCGGCCGGTATGAATCTTACCGCCAAGCTCTCCCAGCATTTCCGTCAGCCACGACTCGATCGCCGAGTGCCCGTCCTCGTAACGGCTGTCTAATTTGCGCACACCATCACGCACTTCACGCTGCAACTGCTGCAAGCTTTCCAGCAGGCGTACCAGTTCATCGTCGTCGAGAATCCCGGCCTGTCCGAGGCCGCGCGCGTGCGCCGAACTCGCCCGTAAATCGAACAACAACAGTTCACGGTCGAGCTTTACATCCTCGCCGGCCAGGAACGCCATGATCGCGGGATCGGTGTCGGCATCCAGGTCCTGTTTTTTCCAAATCAAATCCTTCATGGGTAAATTCCTCTGTGTTCATCCAGCCCCAACGCCAGGTTAAGGTTTTGCATGGCCTGTGATGCGGCGCCCTTGAGCAGGTTGTCCAGCACGACCACCAGGCTGCCACGCGCGGGGTTCCTGGCATCGACGGTAAAACCACCGACGTGGGCATCCGGCGTACCCTGCACAGCGCTGACCTGTGGAATCTCCGCAAGAACCTTGACACGATCTTCATTCGCATAGGCCTGATTGAATATACAGCGTAAAGCATCCGGACTTGTCGCCTCTTCCAGTTCAAACGATATCGTCAAGGATATCCCGCGGAAAAATGCGGCGACGTGCGGCATAAACCTGACCTCTGTGCCTAGCTGTGAGCTGATTTCCCGCTCGTGAATATGTCCGCTCAATGTGTAGGGGATCAGGTTGTCCCTCAGTGCCTCCGGGTCATTGCGGGGTGACGGTGTCTTGCCGGCACCGCTGTAACCGGATACGCCAAAGATGACCGGGGCTGATACGAGCCGGTCCCTGATAGGCAACAGGCCGAGCTGTGAGCCGGTGGCATAACAGCCCGGATTGGCAATGAACTGGGATTGCCGGATCTGCGCACGGAACCGTTCGGGCAGACCGTAGGTCCACGTTGAATCAAACCGGAAATCCGCGCCCAGGTCCAGGATGACGGCAGCCGGAAACGCTGCGCGGATGGCCTCGACCCATTCACCGGCCAAACCATTTGGCAGGGCCAGCACCCAGGCATCGGCCGGGTAAGCGGAAACCCCACCAGGATCCAGGCGGGTAAACGTTCTGCCGTCATCCGGCCACGTATCGCAGGCGTTGGACAACGCCTGGCCTGCTTCGCTCCTTGAACTGGCGATACCCAGGTCCAGGTTCGGGTGCTTCGCCAGCAGACCCAGTAATTCTGACCCCGTGTAACCGCGCCCGCCGACCAGGTTGATGATGCGTCGCTTGTTCATTCGGCTACCCATCCCGAGTCCCGCCCCAGCGCATCGGCAACGCAACGCTCCCGCCCGGCAACATCTTCAACCCCAATGGTAAATACGACCCATTGTCCGCTCCGGTTGCTGCTGTCGGCTTGCTGAAAATACCAGGGTGTTACCGGGTTGGTATTGCGTGAACGCCAGTACAGGGCCGGGTAACGCGCCGTTACTACCTGCCAAACGGCGGCGCCAAGGCCTTCACCCTGGGCCTGCGAGGTGACGACGAACTTGTCCAGGTAAGGTAGACCATCAACGCCCGTGCTCATAACCGCAGCCGCGCGACCGGTTTCCGATAACAGGATCAGGGGCTGGGACAGCTCATCAAACCAATCATCGCGCAATTTCCGCCCAAAGGCATGTTCTACAAGCTCCCTGACCGTGACCAGGGATTCCTCATCCGGGTTTTCTTGCACATTGATGGCCTCGCCCTTCCTGACCAGCGTGCCGGCGCCGCGGTAGGTAAACAGCTCCCGGGTCAGATGCGCTGCGGAGGTAATGGAGACCGATGCATCGTCCGGCAGGTTTTGCAGCATCTCGTTGATCTGTTGCAGTTTCAGACGCATTCCCGAATGTACCCAGGGCTGTTTCATCAGCGCCTCGTAGTCATTGGTCAGGTCCACAGCGGAAATAATCCTGCCCTGCCGGTCCAGCAGGCCACCGGTGGGCGAGAGGAAGATGACCTTGTGTGGCCGCAACCGCCAGACCAGTTCACGGGTCGCGATATCGGCATTGATATTGAGCACCTGCCCTGCGGGTGACTCTCCCAGGCAGGTCAGCACCGGTACAGCGCCACTGCTCACGGCGCTCTCCACAGCACCCAGCTCGACCTTCTCCACTTCACCGACCAGCCCATAGCTTTGCCGGTCAAGGTATTTGCACTGAAAGACGCCATGCTGGATAGACCGGGCGCGGATACCCCGGCTTTCCAGTGCATCGACCAGGCGCAGGTTCTCCCGGTACATCAATGGCCGCGCAACCGACATCACAGATTCGCTCGTGACCCTCAGCCCATCGCGTTTCTCGGTTTCGATACCGGCATCCGATAGTGCGCTGTCGAGTTGCGGCCCGGCGCCGTGCAGCACGACCGGAATCAGGCCGAGGCGGTGCAGGAAAGCCAGCGCCGAAGTCAGTTCTTCAAGGTGGTCGCGCAAAATACCGCCGCCAATCTTGACCACTGCAAAACGCGCCTGGTTGGTGGTTGAAAATTCTTTCAGGTACTGTTGCGCTTCCCGACTGGAGCCCAGCTGGGCGAGCAGTTCGTGAACGATCTGTCTTACTTCAGTCATTGCTTTCCACCAATTGTGTATAAATCGTCAAGGCCCGTTGTAGTTGCTCGATACTGACCCACTCATCGACGGCGTGCGCCTGGGCGATGTTCCCCGGCCCCAGCACGATAGCCGGAATTCCCGCCTGTGCGAACAAGGAAGCCTCGGTCCAGAAATTCACCGTAGCGCCGGCCTCCAGAGCGTGACGTTCAACAAACATCTGCGCCTTCGCTGTATCCATGCCGCCGGTGGGCAATGGCGGTCCTGAAAACGGTACGCGCCACCGTGCAGAGCCGCTCGCATCCAGGTTTGTCATGGTCTCGAGGAATCGCTCATTATCATCGCCCGGTGACAGGCGTGCACTCCAGTGAATGCCGGCGGCATCGGCGATGACATTTGATTTGACTCCGCCATGAACCTCCCCGACATTGAAGCAGCTTCTGCGTCCCTGATCGTCCAGATACTTCGCTTTCTTGACTGCCGCCGCGACCCACGCCGAAAGCTTGTGGATGGCATTGTCTGCCAATGCCCGTTTTTCGGATGAATGACCGGCGATACCCCCGAACCGGCCCTTGACCGACAAATAGCCACGGTGGCTGGTTATCGCCAGGCAATCAGTGGGTTCCGTCACCACCACTTGCTCGAAGCGATCAGCCCCGCCATTGTCCACGAACGCCTTAACGCAGCAACCGTTGGCGCCTTCCTCGTCGGTGGTGAACAACAGGGCCATGGCAGCCTCCGTATTACAGGCAACGTCCAGCAGGCAGGCCGCCGCGCCCTTGATGTCACACGTACCACGCCCATAAACCCGCTCACCGTCCCGCGTCATCTCGAGTGCCGGAAAACGCGCACCGTCGAGGACCGGCACGGTATCCAGGTGACAGTTAAAAAGCAGTGTTGGCTCACCACGCACTGCGAGCATGCTGACCCGACCATGGCCATGGTCAGTCATTTCAATGGTGAATTCGGCACCGAGTACATTACCCAGCCAGGTGAATACGGGCGCGTTCTCGGTCAGTGCCCGTGGCGGGTTTTGCGTGTCGAACGCCACCAGGCTTTGCAGGTAATCCAACACGCTGGTCGGCGTCATTTAGCTTTTTCCCTGATCCGCTGGGCCATGGTCGAACTCTGGCCGGTCAGCTTGATAAAGCCCTCTGCCTCGGCCGGCGACCAGGTGCAGCTCTGGGCGTATATCGCGTTGGGGTCCTGGATGATGAAATCGGAATCCACGGCAACCGCGTGCATCGAACCGCCCGTTGACTCCAGTGTCACCGTGCCGGTCACATATGTCTGTGAGCTGGCCAGGTAGGCTTCGAGATCCTGCTTGTGCGGCTCGTAGAAGAAACCGGCGTAGACCAGTTCCGCCCAGCGCTGGGCGACCAGGTGCCGGAACTGGTTCTGAAAACGCGTGTTGACACAATCTTCCAACGCCTGGTGGGCCACCAGCAAGGCGTCGATACCGGGACATTCAAAAACGATCCTGCCCTTCAGTCCAATGGTGACATCACCGGTGTAGATATGACGGCCAACCCCGTAGGCACCGAATAACTTGTTTAACTGCTGCAAAATCTCCGGGCCGGCCATCTGCTCCCCGTCAATGGCAACGGCTTCGCCTTTTTCAAAACGGATATCGACGCGCAATGGCTGTGCCGGCCATTCCTCCCTGGGACGGCTGGTCTGCCAGGTTTCCGGGCCGGGGGATTCGAACTGGTCGATCTCGCTACCGGAGATGGTCACGCCCAGCAGGTTTTCATTGATCGAATATTTGCCGGTCTTTTGCGGGATCGAATGACCGGCCTTTTCCAGGTACTCGATCTCGATGTCCCTGAGGTTGCCGGACTCCTTTTGCAGGTCCCTGATCGGTGCGTGAATTTCATAATCCCCCACGCTGCGCACCGTCTGGTCAAAACGCATCTGGTCATTGCCCATGCCGGTACAGCCGTGGGCAAAGTGGCGCGTACCAAGCTCATCGCACAACTGCAGGCTCAGCCTGACGATCAGGTAACGATCGGAACACAGCATCGGGTATTCACCCAGCATCCTCGACTGGCTCCATATCAGGGGCACGACGAACTCATCCCAGATCATCTGGCTGGCGTCTACCCGGTGGTGCTGGTGTGCGCCCAGTGACATGGCGCGTTCCTCGATCCAATTCACCTCGTCCGCGCGCAGCCCCCCCGTGTCGACGAACACGGTGTGCACCTCATAACCCTGTTCCTTCAGCACCAGCACGCAGTAGCTGGTGTCCAGGCCGCCTGAAAACGCGAGTACGATCGGGGTTTTTTGTGTATTCATTGTTCTGCCCCCAGCAATGTCATCATCAGTGCCTTTTGCACGTGCAAGCGGTTCTCGGCCTCTTCCAGCGCCAGGCAGTATGGCGCATCCATAACGCCGTCGGTGGCCTTGATGTTGCGCCTCAACGGCAGGCAATGGCTGAACAGCCCGTTGTTGGTCAGGGCCATTTTTTCTTCGTCTACAATGAAATGGCGGTACTTTTTGCGCAACTCGAATTCCTGTTCCGGCCGGCCATAAAATGGTAAGGCGCCCCAACTCTTGGCGTAGACAAAATCAGCCCCGTCGTAAGCAGTCTCGATATCGTGACTGACCTGAAATGCTCCGCCCATGATTGCCGCGTTGTCCCGGGCCGCATCCATGAATTGTGAATCCAGCAGGTAAGCAGGCTCGGGGCACAGCAGGGTCACATCCATGCCGAACTTGGTGCCGATCATCAGCGCGGAATTTGCCACGGCGGTATTCAGCGGTCGGGGGTGCCAGGTCCAGGTCAGCACCATCTTACGGCCCGCGACATTGCCCATCCTGTCCTTCAGCGCCTGCATCATGGCCAGTTCCTGGCAGGGGTGCACGATCGTTTCCATGTTGATCACCGGTACGCTCGCATGCTGTGCCAACGTTTTAATCAGCTGGTCCTCACGGTCTTTCGACCAATCGACAAAAGATGGAAACGCCCTTATGCCGATCAGGTCGCAATAACGTGACAGCACGCCGGCCGCTTCCACGATGTGCTCTTCGGCGTCACCGTCCATGATGGCGCCGGCTTCGAACTCCAGTCCCCAGGCATCCTTACCGGGCTGCAGGACGATGGCGATTCCCCCCAGTTGTTGCATGCCCAGTTCAAACGAGGTCCGCGTACGCATGGATGGGTTGAGAAACAGCAGCGCAATCGAACGCCCCTTGAGGCTCGAGTTCAGGGGGTTCTGCTTCAATTCCCCTGCCAGTTGCAACAAGGATTCCAGATCTTCTGCCGACCATTCACTGGTGGATAAGAAATGCTTCACTTCGATATCTCCATTTAGAGTTTTTACCTGCCCAAAACAAAAAAACCCAGCCGTTGGCTGGGTTTTCTAATTCTTCAACGTGTCTTTTTCAGAGGCACATGACAACCCGGCCGGCTTTATTAAAACCAGTACGTCGCACTCGTCGAACCGCGCGGCAGTTGGATTGTTTTTTGCCCTTCAACATCAGGTTATCAATGATCCTATACAGACACTTCACTACAAGAAGCTGAATCTACGGCTTTCCCGAAGAATTTGCAATAAGTAATTGGCAATTTACACACCCGAGCCACAAATCAGCCAATTTTGAGAGCTCACTTCAATCGAATACTCAGGTGCGAAGGCTTACAAAGACTTATACTTTGGACAGGCACTTTGTAAACTGGTGAAATACGATGCGCAGAATTCTCCTCGCTATTATTGTCCTTGCCTTCACATTAACCGGGTGTAGCACCAATCCGGTCACCGGTGAAAAGAATTTCGTGTTACCCAACCTGGATGAGAGCTGGGAACGTGACGTGGGTCAGCAAATGTATGCGCCCATGCGTCAATCCCAGGGTGGTGATTACCTGCTGGACCCGGCATTGACCGAGTATGTTCAGTCCGTTGGCAACCGACTGGCAGCACAATCCAGCCGTGATTTACCCTATGAATTTCATATCCTCAATGACTCGATACCCAATGCCTGGGCTTTACCCGGTGGGAAGATCGTGGTTAACCGCGGTTTGTTGACAGAATTGGAGTCGGAAGCTGAGCTCGCTGCAGTGCTGGGCCACGAAATCATACATGCCGACGCCGCCCACGGCGCACGCCAGCAGTCGAAAGGCCTGTTGACCCAGGTGGGCATGATGGCCGCCATGATCTACGGCAGCAGCAAGGCCGAGTCCACGCAAGGTCAGCAAATTGCAATGATCCTGCCGCAACTGGGTGCCCAGCTGATCACCACCAAGTACGGGCGGGATGCCGAGCGGGAGTCTGACCTCTACGGTATGCGCTACATGTCCGCAGCCGGCTACGACCCGCAGGGTGCAGTGGAACTCCAGGAAACCTTCGTTGAGCTATCCAAAGATCGCCGCAGCGACTGGTTGTCGGGTTTGTTTGCCTCGCACCCTCCATCCACCGAACGTGTTGCCAATAACAGGAAAACCGCAAAAAATTTGCCGCAAGGGGGGGAATACGGCCGGGATATTTATATGCGCAAGACCGCATATCTGCGCAGCAAGACACCAGCGTATAAGGCTCACGATGAAGCACGCAAGGCACTGGCGGAAGACAAGCTGGAAGAAGCCCGGACGCTGGCATCCAAGGCGATAGAAATTGAACCCAGGGAAGCACTGTTCCGTGCCTTGTCCGGCGATATTTATGCTGCGAACGACCAATTCGGACGAGCCGAACGCGCGTACAGCGATGCCCTGGAACGCGACGACGGCTTCTTCTATCATTACCTGCGCCGCGGCCAGGCCCGGTATGAGCGAAAGAACTTTGTTGCTGCCCGGACCGACCTTGAGCACAGTCTCGAACTGTTACCAACGGCCCAGGCAAACTACCTGCTCGGTAACCTGGATAAGAGGGTTGGAAACATGGAATCCGCCATCGAACACTACCAGGCGGCATCCCAATCCAATTCGCCGACCGGCAAAGACGCCCAGAGAGAACTGGTAATGCTGGACATGCCGAACAACCCGGGCAAATACATACAGACCCAGGCCTTTCTCGCACAAAACGGTGACGTGGGCGCTGCAGTGCGAAACAACTCGCCGGTAGCCGTAGGCGCCATTATATTGAAAGTCGAGTATATCGATGATACCGGGCGGCTACGCACATACTCGCGGAGTATTGGCGGGACCTTGCAACCGGGACAACAGACTACCGTGAGCACCGACGTGAGCGGCATCCCTGACACCAACCAACTGGCCAGGCGTGTCCGGCTGACTGTTATCAGCGCCAAACCCGTGCAACAAGAGACCTGAAAACAGTATATCCCGCTATGACATAGCCCTCGGCGTCCCAGGCCTCACATTTCCCGGGAAAAACCGCAATCAGACCGGATAATGGGTGTTTCACCGTACTTTTGTAACCGGTCACCGTAACCAAAATGCATTTACTTGCGTCTGACAATATAATGCGCCGGTCGGTATAAGAGGGTTAAAACGATGAGTTGTTCCGCCATTATGTTCAGCCTGTTTCTGACTTCACCCTGCCCACAGGGTGGCAGTGCCGAAATCAATGAAGCGGTTGCCAACGCGATCGCCAACCCGCAACGGCCTGCACAGGACGTGGCCAGGGATACTGGCCGCAAACCTGACAAGGTGCTTTCCTTTTTCGAAGTCAAACCGGGTATGACGGTCTTCGAAATGTTCGCCGGCGGGGGTTACTATACCGAGCTGCTTGATTCACTGGTCGGCGAGGATGGCAAGGTCATCGCCCACAACAACCAGGCCTACATGTCGTTTGTCGGAGAAGCCCACCAGAAACGCCATGCCGATGGACGTCTTGCCAATACCAAAACCGTCCTCAGCGAGGCCGATGACCTGGAGTTCGACGACAACTCGCTGGACGCCGCCCTGCTGGTGTTAACCTGGCATGACTTCCTGTTCGCCAACATGGACCAGGGCTGGCAAGCCATTGACGAGGACCTGTTGCTGGACAAGCTGTGCGCCGCGATGAAACCCGGTGCTGTGCTAGGCCTGGTAGACCACGTGGCCAATCCCGGCGGCGATCGGGCCGAAGTTGCGCAGGATTTGCACCGTGTTGACCCGCAAGTCGTAAAAGACAGTTTTGCCGATAGCTGTTTTTCGCTGGAAGCAGAGGCCGAATTCCTGCGCAACAAGGACGATGATCACACGCTTAGCGTGTTTGACCCGGCCATCCGTGGCAAGACAGACCGCTTTGTATACAAGTTCGTCAGAAAGTAGCCAAATTCACTTTTTCTAATCTGAAGCTACGCTGGACCAGGACGGGGTCAGTCCAAGGCTGGAATTGCCTCCAGGTACGCGCCAATGGCTTCGAGGTCCTCCGCCGGCAACTTCGCCATGTTTTCCTGCACCTCTACCATCGAACCACCGACGGTATCGAAATCCGGTGTAAAACCCGATTGCAGGTAATAGGCGATATCACTCTTTGACCAGTCTTGCAGACCGGCCGGGGTTATGTTCGGTACGCGGCCTTCACCGCCGGGGTCCGGTGCGCCGGCCAACCAGCGATTGGTCCGCAAGCCACCGGTCCAGTCCCTGGGAGTATGACATTCACCGCAGTGACCCGGCCCTTCCACCAGGTATTGTCCTCGCCTGGTTTCAGCGTCATCCGGCAGGCCGGACACCACTGGCCCGGCGTCGAGGTTGAGCAGTTTCCAGAGGCCGATTCCGGCGCGGATATTCCAGGGAAACGCCAGGCTGTGCTCCCGGTTACGGGTTTGAATGGCGGGTAACGTGTCCAGGTAAGCCTTCAAATCCACAATGTCTTCAACACGCATGCGCGTATAGGAAGCATACGGGAAAGCCGGGTAATAGTGATGCCCGTCGCGTGAAACCCCCATTTTCATGGCGTTGACGAATTCCAGCAGCGTCCATGCGCCAATGCCGAATTCCGGGTCCGGTGAGATATTCGGTACCCGGAACACACCGTATGGAGAGTCAATCTCCAGCCCACCGCCCAGCAGCGGAACTGTATCATCACCAGAAGCGTGGCAGGAAGCACAACCGCCGGCATGAAACATACGCTCACCATTGGCCGTATCAGGTTCATGTGCAGTCAGGATGCCCTGGGGCAGCGTGCGTGGCCACGTGATATAGAGCAGTGCGAGCACTGCCACGGCCAGCAGTAGGACGATGCGCTTCAAGATAACGCTCTCTGACTGGAGCCTAGTCTTCCTTTTCTACGCGATAGCCTTCATGACAGCTTTTGCAAGCTTGAAACACCGGCCCTGTGGCAGCTTTCAGAGCCTCCAGGTTATCCGGACTGGCCGCCACTGCCGCTTCGACCCGGGTGGCAAAATCGTCCAGCTCACTTTCAAATCCTGCACGGTCGGTCCAGATCGTCACCTTGGCTTCGGTGTCGTGACCGACGCCCGAACCCTCCGGGAACAGTCCACCGGCT
>JAPHTE010000103.1 GCA_026196445.1 Lysobacterales bacterium | reverse complement strand
CGGGCCCTGTTTGAAAAATTCAATATCGAGGTGCTGGCGACTACCGAGTCACCGCTTGACATGCTCGAACACCACCAGTCGATACGGAACAGTGGCTGGAACGGCAAGGTCATTACGGCCTACCGGCCAGACCCGGTCGTTGACCCGGAATTCGAGGATTTCAGTGGCAACGTACGCCGGCTGGGTGAAATTTCGGGGGAAGACGTTTCCACTTACAGCGGGTACCTCGACGCGCACCGCAAGCGGCGTGAATTCTTCAGGTCCATGGGCGCCACCTCCACCGACCACGGCCACCCGACCGCAGCCACGGCCGATCTCGACGCCAAAAGCTGTCAAGCGCTGTATCGCAAGGTAATGCAGGGTGACTGCAGCGCCAGCGAGGCCGAATTATTCCGCGCACAAATGCTGACCGAAATGGCACAGATGAGTATCGATGACGGTCTGGTCATGCAGATCCACCCCGGCAGCCACCGTAATCATAACCCGCTGGTTTTCGAAGGCTTTGGCCGGGACAAGGGCGCCGACATCCCGCAACAAACCGAGTACGTCAATGCCCTGAAGCCGCTGCTGAGCAAGTTTGGTAACGAAGCCGGGCTCAGCATCATCCTGTTCACGCTGGACGAGACCAACTACAGCCGCGAACTGGCGCCGCTGGCCGGGCACTACCCCTGCCTGCGCCTGGGCCCACCCTGGTGGTTCCACGACAGCCCGGAAGGCATGCTGCGCTTCCGCGAACAAACCACCGAAACCGCCGGTTTCTACAACACGGTCGGGTTCAACGACGATACCCGCGCTTTCCTGTCCATACCCGCCCGTCACGACGTGGCCCGGCGGATAGATTGCGTATTCCTGGCCAGGCTGGTCGCTGAACACAGGATTTCGGGCGCCGAAGCCGAGCGTATTGCCAGGGAACTGGCTTACGAACTGGTCAAAAAGGCCTATCGCCTGGACTGAATGACTGGCGGCGACAACGATACTGAACTTCAAAATGCGTCTTCAATATTAAGAGAGAAGCAATATGGGCTACCTGGAATCATTGTTTTCACTAAAGGGCAAGACCGCCGTGGTCAATGGCGGTACCGGCGAATTATGTGGCTCAATGGCGGAGGCGCTGGCCGGCGCAGGCGCCGAAGTCGTACTCTCCGGCCGTAACGAGAAGCAGGCGAACCGGCGGCTGGCTGCTATCGAGGCGGCCGGTGGCAGTGGTTACTTCGTCCACTGTGACGTCACCGATCGCGCGCAGCTTGAAAACATGCTGGAAGAAATCGTGCAGCGCTCCGGTAAGTGCGACATCCTGGTAAACGGCGCCGGTATCAACTCCGCGACACCCTTCCTCGATATCAGCGAAGAAGAGTTCGACCGGATCTTCGCGATCAACACCAAGGGTGTGGTACTGGCCTGCCAGGTATTTGGCAAGTATTTCATCGATCACGGCATCGAGGCCTCGATCATCAACGTTGGCTCGATGTCCGGCGTGACACCACTGTCACGGGTGTTCACCTACTCAATGAGCAAGGCAGCGGTTCACAATATCTCGAAAAATCTCGCACGCGAATGGGCCCCGCACGGTATCCGCGTCAACTCCGTCGTACCCGGTTTCTTCCCGGCCGAACAGAACCGCAAGGTGCTGACACCGGAGCGCATCGACCAGATTATGGGTCACACACCGATGAAGCGATTCGGCAAATCGGCTGAGTTGGGCGGAGCAACCTTGTTACTGGCCTCCGACGCTGGCTCCTTCATCACCGGCGCCGAGATCGTGGTGGACGGCGGTTATGCCGCGATGACGATCTGAACCGGCACCTGCCCCCAACCCCTCGGTTGGTCGGTTAGGGCGCATTATCTCGAGGAAACTGAAAGAACCACCATCTGACCCATTGAGTGCTGCCTGGACAGATATGCACACAAGACTTATCAAAATGCTGTTGTCCTGCCTGGTCCTGACGGTGCCCGTATGGGCCGCCGCAACTGAACAGGAACACTCGATACAGGTCCTCAAACTGGCAACTG
>JAPHTE010000462.1 GCA_026196445.1 Lysobacterales bacterium | reverse complement strand
CGGGTCAGCAAGGGTGAGGAACCGCCACTGGAAATGGCGATCAGCAGGGGCGTACGATCCACCACCGCCGGCATGGTGAAATCGCAGCTTTCGGTGCGGTCCGCCACGTTGACCATGATCCCGGCGTCGGCCGCGTACTCACATAACTGCTGGTTAATGGAATCATCGGTTGAACAGCCGAACACAATCATGCAACCTTCGAGATCACCGGGCGATAACGCTTCCGCTTGGTGCTCGAACGGGTACTTCTCCGCCAATTGCAATAGTTCATCACCCAGTTCAGCGGCGACGATCGTGACCTTTGAACCAGCTCTGAGCAAAAGGTCCGCCTTGCGCGCGGCAATCACGCCGTCGCCAACCACCAGTGTACGTTTACCTTTTACATTGAGGAATATCGGCAGGTGATCCATGTCAGTCAGCCTCGCTGGCCCACTCAATCATGATCCCGCCCCATCTCTCGGCAGTTTCCGGGTTGATATCCATCACGGTAAAACGGTTGCCCTCACGGATACGAATTCTCAAGACCCGCGTATCGTTTTCGTAATCCACGTTCTCCAGGGTGACTTCGCGGCCGTAAGGCGCGATGAATTTGTCCAACCGGGCTACCTTGGATTCGATCACTTTCCGTCTCCAAAGGCCTTTTCCATTTTCCACTGCCAGTTCCTCGGCGTATCCCGGTAGTCCGGCTTGACGTCGAAATTGAGATACAACATGTGCTCCGATGTCATACCCCTGACTGCATCGAGCAGTTCGGGGAAAGAGTTGATGTCCGGGTTCTGAATGATGATGTCGCTGAGCTTGACTTCAATGGCTTTCATGCGTCGTTCCTGATCCTTCTCTGGTTCGGTACCGGTTAACAAAGCACATTCTAACCTGTGCCTGTACGATCGAAGAAACGCGCCCGGTACAGGAACCGCCGGCTACCTGCAGCGTCTTCAAATGCGGTGCGGTTGTGCAGCACATTGTTGGAAATCAATCCCTCACCGGGTTTCAGACGATAGTGGAAAACGGGCCCGCCGGTCTCGGCCAATATGCTACTCAGAAATTCCCGCGCTGCATGGGTCAGTGCATCACCACGCCAGCGGATGTTCTTCTTGCGGGCGCTGTAGCGCATGTGGATGTGGCCTTCTTTTTCATAGCTGAACACAGGCCCGGTGACTTCGGGCCTGATCTCTCCTTGTGGTCCTTCGTTGGCCGGTATCGTCATACACCGCGGGTGCTCGAACGCGGTAATGAAGCGCGGGTCCTCGTCGCGCAGACGGATATAAACAATGTCCGGGTCCAGCAAGGCATTTTCGCCACCGCTGGCCGCATCTGCCGCACAATGCAACACCACCGAGCGCACCCGGTGCGACGGTGCGTTGTAATAACCATCGGTATGCCAGCTCAGTGCGCGGTTTGAATATGGCACGTATTCGGTGCGCACCCCCTCATGCGCGACGCAAAGTTCGGAAACACCGTCATCGTTTGCGCACAGGTGCAAATCGGGCCGGTTCAAACCAAGGGCCGAGGCAAATTCACGCACCGCCAACCGGTCCGATTCCGTGTCCCGGCAACGGTAGATACACATGTTGAATTGCCGCACAACGGCGCTGATGGATGCCCGCTCAGCACCGCTCAAATTGTGCAGGCCAGCAATGTCTACACGCAATTTTTCCACGCCGCATGGATAGTTATCGAGCCTGGACTTGCGCCACTTTTCATAAGACGTGTGACGCATTAATCCTTGTTGCCATTATTCAAGGAAAATAACTGGCTTGAGTGATGTAATTCACACATCGTATTCGGCCTGTTTGGAAATTAGGACTTGAAATTGTATATCATAAAATCCTAATATATAAAAATGGGCTGATGTTGCTGTCCGAAATATACACCGATTTCGGGTTGGTTCAACAAGTGATTTGTAATTCCCTGACTATAATTAATGCATGGTATCTGTTTAACAATTCCGTGTTGGATTCGTTGACAGTTTGCATTTTGATCACGCAGGTTTAGTGGAGTCATCATGACGAAAAAAGCACACGATACACCGTTACTGGATGAACTGAAAGGCGGCCCCTGGCCAAGCTTCGTCGAAGGGCTTGAGCGCCTGGCGAAAGACGAGGACAAGCCCGGTTCCGACATGATGAAAGACCTGTTGGGCCAGCTCGAACATTCCTACCAGACCCGCAGGGGTTACTGGAAAGGCGGTACCGTCAGCGTCTTTGGTTATGGTGGCGGTGTGATTCCGAGATTCTCCGAGGTCGCCGAAGACTATCCGGCGTCGAAGGAATTTCATACCCTGCGGGTTCAGCCCCCGGCAGGCATGCATTACTCCACCAAGCTGCTACGCGACATGTGCGATATCTGGGAAGAACACGGCTCGGGTCTGATCGCCCTGCACGGCCAATCGGGCGACATCATGTTCCAGGGTTGCTCGACCGAGAAAGTCCAGCCCGCCTTCGACGATCTCAACAAGATCGGTCTCGACATGGGCGGTGCCGGTCCGGCACTGCGTACATCCATGAGTTGCGTCGGCCACGCGCGTTGCGAGCAGTCGTGTTATGACGAAGTGCGCGCCCATCGTGAAATTATCAATAACCTGCTGGACGAAATGCATCGTCCTGCATTGCCCTACAAGTTCAAGTTCAAGTTTTCCGGCTGTCCCAATGATTGCGTAAACGCGATCCACCGCGCCGACTTCGCCGTGATTGGTACCTGGCGCGACGATATGCAGGTCGACCAGGAGCGGGTCAAGGAACACGTGGCACGTGTTGGCCGCAAACAGATGATCGACACGGTAATCTCGCATTGCCCGACACGCGCGCTGAGCCTGAATGACGACGATACGCTGGATGTCGACAACAAGAGCTGCGTGCGCTGCATGCATTGCATCAACGTCATTCCAAAAGCCCTGTCACCCGGCAAGGAGCGCGGAGTCTCGGTACTGAT
>JAPHTE010000368.1 GCA_026196445.1 Lysobacterales bacterium | reverse complement strand
GCCGACTGGGGTCTGCCAAAATCGAAGGTGCAGATCAACGGCGACGCCAGCCTGGCGCGTGACCTGGAACGGATTTTCCGCAAGCTGGAACCAGACTGGGAAGCACCATTGGCCGGAATGTTGGGTGACGTCGCCGGTCACCAGGCCGCACACGGCATCCGCCGCGGTCTCGAAAACGCCAAAAAGACAGCCCGCACGGCCGGCGAAATCCTCTCGGAATTCATCAAAGACCGCCGCACATGAGACACAGCCTGCGCCAGTTTGTACGGATCTGGCACATCGGTGTCATCCTTAAACGTTACCGGCTGGACGAATTGTTCGACACCACGCGCTTGCCGGGCCCGATGCGCTGGCTGCGTGTGTTCATGCCCAAGAGCAAGGATGTGTCAGGGCTGCCACGTGGTGAACGCCTGCGCCTGGCCCTGCAGGACCTGGGACCCGTGTACGTCAAGTTCGGGCAGATACTGTCCACCCGCCGGGATCTGTTGCCACCGGATATCTCCGAGGAACTGGCGCTTTTGCAGGACCAGGTACCGCCGTTTCCCGGTGACGAGGCGCGCGACATTATCGAAAAAGCACTGGGGGAACCGGTCAGCGAAGTGTTCGCCTCCTTCGACACCAACCCGCTGGCCTCGGCCTCCATCGCACAGGTCCACCCGGCCACGCTGCACGATGGCCGGGAAGCCGTGGTCAAGGTGGTACGGCCCGGAATCGGCAAACAATTGCGCAAGGACATCGACCTGTTGCTGTCGCTGGCCACGCTGGCCGAAAAAGTCATGCACAGCGGCGCCAACGTGCAACCGGTCAAGGTCGTGCGTGAATTCGAAACCTTTGTTTTCGACGAGTTGGACATGCAGCGCGAAGCCGCGAATGCTTCGATCCTGCGGCGCAATTTCAAGGGCTCAAAAGACCTGTACATTCCGGAAGTCTACTGGCAGTGGTGTACGCGCCGGGTCATGGTCATGGAGCGCGTCTCCGGTCTGCCGGTGGGCGACATCGACAATCTCAAAAAACACGGTGTCAACCTGAAAAAACTGGCGCGGCGAGGTGTGCGGGTGTTCTACACCCAGGTGTTCCGGGATAACCTGTTCCACGCCGATTTGCACCCCGGCAACATCCTGGTGGACGCATCCATCCCCGATGACCCCACCTACATCGCCATGGATTTCGGTATCGTGGCCAGCCTGTCCAGCAAGGACCTGTACTACATCGCTGAAAATTTCAAGGCGTTGTTCAACCAGGATTACCGGCGCGTCGCGGCCCTGCACATCGACGCGGGCTGGGTTCCGGCGGATACCCGCCTCGAAGAACTCGAAGCGGCGACACGCTCGGTGGGCGAGCCCAATTTCACCCGGCCGTTGAACGAGGTGTCGTTCGGCAAGGTGCTGTTTGACCTGTTCCAGGTTGCGCACCGCTTCAAGCTGACCCTGCAACCACAGTTACTGATGCTGCAGAAGACCCTGCTGAATGTCGAAGGCCTGGCCCGTCAACTCGACCCCGAGCTGGATATCTGGGGTGTGGCCAAACCGGAGCTGGAAGCCATTCTCAGGCAAAGACACAGCCCCGAAAACGTTTCCCGCGAACTACGTAAACGACTGCCCGGCTGGCTGGCACAGGCGCCCGAGATGCCGAGCCTGGTGCATGATTTCCTGGTCAAGGCCAACAGTGGCCAGTTGCTTACCCGCACGTCCTCTGAAGACGCGGCCCGCGCAAGAAGCGAGCAAAAGGACGCCAGCCGTAAAATGCTGCAGGTACTGGCCGGCGGTTCATTGAGCATCCCCGGCGCCATCCTGACCGGGCTGGAGACCGGCCCCTGGTTCCTGTGGGGCTATTCCGTAGCCGGCCTGTTGTTGATGGCGGCAGGTGTCTGGTTGATATTCAGGGGCCTCAGGCGCGTGCGCGGCTGAAGCAGGAAACCGGTTGAATCGCCATGTTGTCCTGGCTCTCAATGTGGATACTGAAATCGCTGGGCTGGACCGTCAACAACAGTTTCCCGGAGGTCAGGAAATGTGTCGTGATTGCCGCCCCGCACACCAGTAACTGGGATTTCATACTCGGCATCGTCGCCGCCAAGGCAATCAGGCTCGAACCCAGGTGGATAGGCAAACACACCATTTTCCGCTGGCCCGTGGGCTGGTTTTTCCGCGCCATCGGCGGCATACCGATCCGCCGTGGCGAGGGGCTCAATTACATCGATCAACTGACGGACCTGTTTACTGAAACCGATCGCCTAGTGCTCGGCCTGGCGCCCGAGGGCACCCGCAGCAGGACCGACCACTGGAAGACCGGCTTTCACCACATCGCGCGTGCCGCCGGCGTGCCAGTCCTGATGGCCTATTTCGATTACCCCCGCAAAAGCGTAGGCATCGAGCAGATGTTTTATCCGTCGGACGACATCGAGGCGGATTTCGAACACATCCGCGCGTTTTACGCCGGCCACAAAGGCAAGAACCCTGAACAGGCAAGCCTGATCCGCGTGCGTGACAAGACCGCCTGACAATCGGTGGGTTGACAGTACTGTGCCAACACCACCGGTTGTTGGATCGATAAATTGCAATTAATCCCGGCCCACTTCAAAGATTGATTGTGCCAATGTGTGTGCAGCATGAATGGCCGCTCCCCGGCCAGCCGAGGTAATTCATTTTCTGCAATCATCAGTCGCAGCAACCAGCCAGAAGCGGACTTGTAAAATGGAGTAGTTCTGGTAACTTCCACGGTGGCTATGAATGCCTCACCGCAGCGATCCGAGACACCGATAATGGCAAAAAACCAGGCCCCAAGCTATATTTTGATTAAGAGCAAATGAATAGTGGAGAGGCATATGAAATCCCGAATGAGCTTATTGGCCATCTTGATTGTATTCGCGATAAATTGTCATGCAGGCCAGTTAGAAAACATTCACTTGGCCAAGGCGATGGTGGAAGCCATTAATGCACGCAACCTTGCGGGCTTGGATGCATTGATAGCACCGAATGTTAAACGGCACAGTGCCGCAACTGCTGGTGTTACAGTCAGCAACCTCGATGAGTTCAAAGCATTCCTCACCAACGACTTTGCGGCCGTGCCAAACTCGGTAATGGAGATCGAGATAATTTTCGGAAACGATGATTTTGTGGCCCTGCGAGCCATTTACTCTGGCACGCAATCAGGTCAAATGGGTCCATTTCCTCCGACCGGGAAAGATTTCACGTTGCCATTTATCGGCATTCTTCGATTCGAAAACGGGGTAATCTCAGAAATTTGGGTTGAATGGGATAACGTCTATGCCCTGACCCAGCTTGGTCACCTGAATCCGCCTGAGTAAAAAAATGGAAGCCTGCTGTTGGCCGTTACCCCCAGTGGCGCTGAAATGTATGCTCTTCCAATTGCGGATGTGAGGTGGCGAGCAGTCGTTCATTTGGTGTGAAATTCAACCTGGCTAAGGGCATCAAGCGGCCATGCCAGTTGTAAACCGGAAAAATCTGTTTCGGGTGAAGGCAGAGACGGCCAATTCCCGGGGCTGAACAAGATCAGGAGCCGGCCTCGTCCTGAAAAATATCTTCTATAGACATTTCGAACAAACGGGCGGCTTTGAATGCCAGCGGCAAACTGGGATCGAACTTTCCCTTCTCGATAGCATTGACCGTCTGTCGTGATACCTGCAACCGGTCTGCCAACTGTGCCTGGGTCCAGTCCCGTTCGGCACGAAGTACTTTCAAACGGTTTTTCATTGGTACCTCCTGTGCCCGGAGATCATTCCGATCAAGAATGTAACCGACATCAAGATGGCCAGATGGGAAAATTGGGGTTCGAAAGAAATGAGCCTTACCTCATTGAGCAGTTCATAGCTGAGACCACACACCAGCACGACACCCAGTGTAAGCGCTCCGGCATCAAGAAAGATTTTTTGGTGCAGCTCGTCCAGTCCCCGCAAGTACCTTCTGTTTGCAACGATCATTCCGAAACCGACACCTAAATTGACTAAAACGGCGATAATCGTTGGTACTGTTGCGTAGCTCCAAATGAGTTTGGGGCCAAACGCAGCTACTGCCATGGTTGCAACCCAGGTAAATGTCCAGTAGCCGAGACGGGTGGTGTTCCTCTTGTTAGCGGTGGCCCAATCGGTTGAATCTGTCTTCAGGTCATTCATATGTCTAGCTCCATTGATAAAATGTCAAATAAACTTGACTAAACTATAAGAAGAACACCTAAATATGTCAAGTTATATTTACTTTATGACTAGTTAACATTACACCTGCAGAGTCGACAACAGGCAGAGAGGACGGCTAAAACTCAGTTGAACTGCGAAATGTAAAGACAGTGGGAGTAGCGATGACCCCTTGAAGGCAACGCACAACACGTGGGCATCAAGCGATGCGGAAACCCTCCTCCCCATTCCATTGTCGCTCGTCACAATCCACTGAACTGACCCGCGCGTTTTTGGGGCCCTGCCATAGCCATTCTCCCAGTTCATCCAAGGCATCGGAAGGACCGCTGGCCATCACCTCAACCCGTCCGTCACTGAGATTGCGGGCATATCCGTCTATGCCCAGGCGGCGCGCCTGTTCCTGGGTAGAGGCCCGGTACCAGACACCCTGTACCTTGCCGGACACGAGGTAGCGTTTGCACTGTTTTTCCATAAAAAATCCTTTCACGGGTACTTCGTGGGCAGCGTCATGAAGCTCTGTGGCCGGTTAAGCTTCCGTTACAATGAGAGCTGCCAATGCTGCCCGACGGTATCATTTTTATATTTATACCCTGGCAGTACCGCACATGAAAGGCTTGCCTTGCGGATGGTTGTCCAACCAAGGGTGCCCGGATCGAGAACTTCCTGGAGCGTGATGTGAATGATAAAACTCAATACCGTACTGAATCAGATAGCCTGGGCGAAGTGCAGGTGCCTGTCGATGCCTGGTATGGCGCACAGACGCAGCGCGCCGTAAACAATTTTCCCATCAGTGGCCGCCTTCCCGATCCTGATTTTGTCAAAGCCCACG
Source organism: Lysobacterales bacterium (assembly GCA_026196445.1). Taxonomy (GTDB): domain Bacteria; phylum Pseudomonadota; class Gammaproteobacteria; order Xanthomonadales; family SZUA-36; genus SZUA-36. The sequence continues at coordinate 145 of JAPHTE010000368.1, read as the reverse complement.
TGCGGGTCAAACGTGCGGCAGCAATGGCCAACAACCAGGCCGGTTGGCTGGATGATGGTCCAGCACGGGCAATCGCCAACGCCTGCGACAAGATCCTGGCTGGCGAGTACATGGAACAGTTTGTTGTGGATCGCTTTCAGGCCGG
>JAPHTE010000339.1 GCA_026196445.1 Lysobacterales bacterium | reverse complement strand
GTCCACCGGGACGCAGCACCCGGCAGATTTCATCGAAAACCGTCTGCGGTGTCGTGGTATAGGTCAGTGCATGCATCAACAGCACCGTGTCGTAACGGGCATCGGCCTCGGGCAGTTCGTGCATGTCACCCGGTTCGAAACTGACGTTTGCACAGCTGCGCAGGCGCTTCCTGCCTGCCTCCACGACCTTTTTGCTGATATCCAGGCACTTGATACTGCGTGCACGTGGCGCCAGCAACTCGGCCAGCACGCCGTCACCCGAAGCGATGTCCAGTACGTCACCCAATTCCAGTAATTGAACGATGCTGCGCATGGTCACTTCCCAGGTGCGCCCTGGAGAATAGTGCCGTTCCATGTCACCGGCGACACTGTCCGCCCAGTTCGAACCGCCGCCACGTGCGTTCAACACCTGTGGAATCCGTTCAAAATCCTGCTGTACGAGTGGATCGGAAGTGCTGCTGCGCAGCAGTTCCCACAAGGCACCCAGGCTCTCATCGGCGATACTGCCCGCCATGCGGTAATAGACGAACACACCCTCACGCCTGTCACTGACCAGGCCGGCTTCCTTCAGTTTTGCCAGGTGAGTGGACACCCGGGGCTGGGCCAGCTGCGTGATCGCAGCCAGTTCCGCGACGCTCAATTCCTCGCGGTCCAGCAACATCAACAGGCGCAGCCGCGTGCTGTCCGACAGCAAACGGAAATGGTGCGAGGCGTGTTGCAGGTCCATTTTCGCGGACATATATCCTTCTATCATGATTTAAAGATATGTACAGCTTAGCCAGTGCGTGGTAGCGGGTCAACCTGTGTGCGTGGCTTCATTTTTAAAAGTGGTGACAGGTGTAAGGCGGACCGCGGATACGGTGCCGGCACAAAAGCCATGTTTCCGGAAAGTAAAGAGATTATACTCTCGCACAGGAAAACCAATGACACAGCCAAATATTCATTTTATAGCCAGCCAGGTGAAGCCTGCCGGTGACGCTGCCGAGGCGATGCAAAAGCGCTACGGCCAATGCGACCTGGACACAGCGGAGGTCATCGTCGCCCTGGGTGGCGATGGGTTCATGCTGCGTACGCTGCACCGGATGATCCACCGCAAGCTGCCGGTCTTTGGCATGAAGATCGGCCACGTCGGTTTCCTGATGAACAGGCACAGTGAAGACGACCTTGTGGAACGACTGGCCGCCGCCCGCGAAGTGATACTGAACCCCCTGTGCATGGAGGTTGAGACGGAGTCCGGCACCAAGACGCGGGCGCTGGCCATCAATGAAATCTCCCTGCTTCGCCAAACCAACCAGGCTGCGCACATACGTGTGTTGATCAATGAAACAGTCAAGGTAGAAGAGTTGGTCTCTGATGGTATTTTGCTGGCCACGGCGGCCGGCAGCACCGCGTACAACTCGTCCGTGCGCGGGCCAATCCTGCCGCTGGGGACCGATGCGATGGCGCTGACGCCGATCAGTCCGTTCCGTCCGCGGCGCTGGGGTGGGGCGATCCTGCCCAGCAAGGCACGGGTTACGTTCGAGGTGATCGATCACTACAAGCGTTCTGTCAGCGCGACGGCCGACGCCTACGAGGTGCGCGATGTTTTGAGGGTGGACGCCTTCGAGGACAAGACCCTGCAGTTGAAACTGCTGTTCGACCCGGCACATTCACTTGAAGAACGTATCCTCAACGAACAGTTCCTCTAATCAGTCCGGTCTTCTCATATTATGAGAGCACGTTTGTTAAGCTAATTACATGGTTGAAAACACCGACAACAAGCCGCTGGTTGTGGCGATTTCATCGCGCGCCCTGTTTGATCTCGACAAAAGTCACGAGGTGTTCGAGCAGCAAGGGCTTGATGCCTATGCGAAATACCAGATTGAGCACGAGGATGTCCCTCTGCGCCCTGGAGTGGCATTTCCGCTGGTAAAGAAACTGCTGGCCCTAAACGCCGATAAAATCAACCACCAGGGTATTGAAGTCATACTCATGTCGCGCAACAGTGCCGACACCGGTTTGCGTATCTTCAACAGCATCAAGCACTATGAACTGGGAATCGAGCGCGCCGTGTTCACACGTGGCGAAAGCCGGTTTGGCTACATGAAAGCCCTTGAAACAGATCTGTTTCTGTCCAGCCATGCAGAAGATGTACGCAGGAACCTGGCAGCAGGCATCGCCTCGGCAATGATCCTGCCGGGCGCGCAAAACAGGCCGGATACCGGCCAGTTGCGTATTGCCTTCGACGGTGACGCAGTATTGTTCAGCGACGAATCGGAAAGGGTTTTCAAGGAACAGGGCCTGGACGCATTCCACCGCTCGGAGGATCAGCAGGCGCTCACGCCGCTGGCAGGCGGCCCGTTCAAGCCGTTACTGCAGGCCTTGCAGCGTATCCAGGCCGCATACCCGATTGACAACAACCCGATCCGCACCGCGTTGGTAACGGCCCGTTCGGCGCCGGCACACAAACGCGTGATCCTGACATTGAGGAATTGGGGTATCCGTATTGACGAGGCATTGTTCCTGGGCGGCAAGTCAAAAGGGCCGTTCCTGGCTGCTTTTGGAGCGGACATCTTTTTCGATGACCAGCAACTGCATTGTGATTCTGCCCGCGAACACGTGCTGACAGGGCACGTGCCACACGGTGTGAGAAACAGTTAACAGCGCGTTTTGTCCTTGGCTAGTGGCCGCACACGTGGCGCTGTACAATATGCGGCTTTGAAATGCCAGCCACGCCGGAGTAGCCATGGCCACACTGAACCCGACCGATCTATTTGATGTCCGTAGCCTGCTGAGTGAAGAAGAGCAGATGATCCAGGACACTGTTGCGCGTTTTGTTGACGAGCGCGCGTTGCCACTGATGAGTGACGCATTTGACAAGGCTCAGTTTCCGAGGGAATTAATTCCCGAGATGGCCGAGCTGGGCCTGCTGGGCTCGAGCATCGAGGGCTATGGCTGTGCAGGTCTGAACGGCGTGTCTTATGGCCTGATCTGCCAGGAGCTCGAACGTGGTGATTCCGGCCTGCGCAGTTTTGCCTCGGTCCAGTCGAGTCTGTGCATGCACCCGATTTTCGCCTACGGCTCGGAAGAACAGAAACAACGATGGTTACCCGACATGGCGGCGGGCAAGGTCATTGGCTGCTTTGGCTTGACCGAAGCGCATGGCGGTTCCGACCCGGCCAACATGAAAACCACCGCGCGGCGT
>JAPHTE010000062.1 GCA_026196445.1 Lysobacterales bacterium | reverse complement strand
GCGGGTTATTTCAGGGACCTCGACGGCAATAAGCTGAACGTGTTTTTCGCTTCACACGCAACGGGATAAAATCGATCAGGCCGCACCGTCGCGTTGCAGCGTGGTGGGTAACAGTGCTTCCACCCGCTCCATCACCTCGAGGCAGTCGACCATGTCGTTGATGTAATCGAGCTTGTCGGTTTCCAGCACCAGCACCTCGCTGAGCCGGTAGGAGCCGAGCCAGTTTTCGTACAGCCCTTCCAGCCGTTTCAGGTAGGCCAGCGGTATATCACTTTCCATTTCCCGGCCGCGCAAACGGATCCGTTTGCGCAGGGTGCGCATCGAGCAACGCAGGTAGATCATCAGGTCCGGTGGACGGATGGCATCCAGGATGATCTGGTAAAAGTTCCAGTAAGTGTCCCAGTCCCGACCGGTAAATTTGCGCATGTCGTGCAGTGCTGTGGCAAAAATTTCAGCATCCTCGTAAATGGTCCTGTCCAGCACTACCACACCTGACACGCGTTCCAGTTGCTGGTGCATGCGGAACTTGTTGCTGAGAAAATAAAGCTGGGAATGAAAAGCCCAGCTTTTCATGTCCTTGTAGAAATCAGGCAGGTAAGGATTTTCGTCGTTGGGTTCGTAAAAGGGTTTAATACCGTAGGTGCGTGTCAGGAACTCAACCAGTGATGATTTACCCGTACCGATATTGCCGGCAATGGCGATGGTTTTTCCGTGTGATCCGACACTGCTTGCAGTATTGTTCATAAATCGAGTCTGACGCGTATCCCTTTGTGAGGCTAAACCTGAAATAATGTGCAGATGATATATCCACAGCCGCCCCATTTACAGATAACAGTTCAATAAAAGGTCAATAGATGCAAGACAGGATCAAGCAGCTGGAACGGGCTTGTGCCATTCTCGAACCGGCGGCAAGCGAGCGGCGTAAATTCACGGCCCAGGCGGTCGGGTTTGCCGATTCTTTCCTGGAACGCCTACCGGACATGGACACCTTCGAGCTGGGCCACGGCAAGGCCAGGCAGTTGGACCGGCCATTTACCGAATCGCCATCGGCACTGCCGGATTTACTCGAATTGCTCGATAGCGCAATCCTGCACGAGGGTATCAACCCGGCTTCCGGCGGCCACCTGGGGTATATTCCCGGCGGTGGTGTTTACCCCAGCGCACTGGGCGACTACCTGGCGGACGTGTGCAATCGCTATTCCGGCGTCGCGTACGCATCACCGGGCGCTGCCAGGCTTGAACAGAGCCTGGTGCGGTGGATGGCTGAACTGGTCGGGTTCCCACCCGAATCCGGTGGTGACCTGACCTCCGGCGGCAGCATTGCAAATCTGTCGGCCGTCATCACTGCACGGGAAACCATGCAGATCCGGGCCCGTGACATTGAACGCAGCTGTATTTACCTGACCGAAGACGCCCATCATTGCATAGACAAGGCGCTGCGTGCTGCCGGCCTGGCCGAGTGCAAAAAGCGGACGGTAGCGATGGATGCAAACTTCCGGATGGATGTGCGCAAACTCGAAAATATGATCCTGGCTGACCGTTCGATGGGTCTGCGCCCCTGGCTGTTGATCGCTTCCGCCGGAACCACCGACACCGGCGCGGTCGACCCCATTGAGACAATGGCCGACATCGCCGAACGGTATGACCTGTGGCTGCACATCGATGCCGCCTATGGCGGCTTCTTCCTGTTATGCGAAGAGGGAAGGGATGTGTTGCATGGCCTGCAACGGGCACATTCGATCGTGCTGGACCCGCACAAGGGCATGTTTTTACCCTATGGTTCGGGTGCGGTGCTTGTCAGGGACGTCAATTGGCTGGCGCGGGCGCAGGCTTACGAGGCTGATTACATGCAGGATGCCAAGGCGGCAGACGAGGATTTTTCCCCAGCCGATTTGTCATTGGAGTTGAGCCGGCCATTTCGTGGGCTGCGGTTCTGGTTACCGGTCAGGTTGTTCGGGTTGGCGCCGTTCAGAGCGGCACTGGCGGAAAAGATCTGGCTGGCACGATACTTCCACGAACAACTCGATAAAGCGGCCGGCTGGGAAACCGGTCCTTACCCTGAGCTATCGGTAGTGACGTTCCGCTATGTGCCGGAGCAGGGTGATGTCGATGCATTCAACCGCCGTTTGCTGGAGGCCGTGCACGCCGATGGCAAGGTATTCATCAGCTCAACGATGATCGAAGGAAAATTTATTCTGCGCCTGGCGGTGTTGCATTTCCGTAGCCACCTTGCGCAGGTCGACTACCTGCTGGGGCTGTTAAAGCGCCTGGTGCGGGAACTCGCCTGAGCCCGGAAATGTTGAACAGCCCCGGCCCTGGACCATCCCCTGTTGGGAAGGGTCCAGGACCGGATTGGAAGTAGATAGAATCAGGCTGTCAAAACGCTCTAACTGTCGTTCCGGATATACGCCAGCATGGTATTGGCGTCCGAGACCTCGAACGGGTCGTCCGGGCAGTTGTCCTGCTTGCCGGCTTCACTGAAGATTTTCTTGATAACGCCGTCCTCGACCAGCATCGAGTAACGCCAGGATCGCAGGCCAAAGCCCAGGTTATCCTTACGTACCAGCATGCCCATACCGCGGCTGAAGTCGCCACTGCCGTCGGGCAGCAGTTTGACGTTCTTCACGTCCTGGTGTATGCCCCACTGGAACATGGTGAAAGCATCGTTCACACTCAGGCAATAAACTTCGTCGACACCTGCTTCGCGCAATGCCTGGTAGTTTTCCTCGTAACCCGGCAGGTGGGTACTGGAACAGGTCGGCGTGAACGCACCGGGCAGTGCAAAAACGACGACTTTCTTACCGGCAAAAATTTCCTCGCTGGTAACATCCTGCCAACGGAACGGGTTGGGTCCGTCCACACTCTCGTCACGCACGCGGGTCTTGAAAGTAACCTGTGGTACTCGTTGTGTCATGTTTAATCTCCTTTTGAAAATTCTGGCTGCCGATATACTCAGCAAACGTTATGAACGAGATTATCCTTGACAGATTAGTATATGTAAAATTGATTGTTAATATGCCTGCGATAGGATTTATGAATGGCTCAACGCAGCCAATGACCCGG
>JAPHTE010000319.1 GCA_026196445.1 Lysobacterales bacterium | reverse complement strand
ATGCCGGCCTGGATGCCGACGCTGGGAATCGAAGGCGGTCGTATCAACATCGTGCCGGTGGATTACGTGGTGCAGGCCATGGTGCACATCGCCCACAAGTCAAAACTTGATGGTATGTGTTTTCACCTGACCGATCCCAAGCCGAAACGTATCGGTGAGGTGCTGAACCTGTTTGCCAACGCGGCCCATGCCCCGCAGATGAGCATGCGGATCGACGCCCGGCTGTTCAACTACATTCCCGCCACCATCAAACAGGGGCTGGGCATGTTGCCACCGATCAGGCGTTTTTCAAAACAGCTCATGCACGACCTCGGGCTGCCGCCGGACATCATGAAGTTCGTCAATTACCCGACCAAGTTCGACAACCGGGAAACCGAGCGTGCCTTGAAGGGCAGCGGCATCGTGGTGCCGCGCCTGAACGACTACGCCTGGCGGCTGTGGGACTACTGGGAGCGTAACCTCGATCCGGAGTTGTTTATAGACCGCAGCCTCCGGGGCCACGTACGCGGCAAGACGGTGGTCGTCACCGGTGCCTCATCCGGCATCGGCCGCGCCACGGCCGTGATGATGGCCAACGCCGGTGGACGCGTGGTATTGGTCGCGCGCGGAGAGGAAAAGCTGGCTGAAACCCTGGACGAAATCACGGCCATGGGTGGCAAGGCCTGGAGCTATCCCTGCGACCTGACGGATTTCGATGCTTGCGATCAACTGGTCGACAAAATCACCGAAGACCACGGTGCGATCGACATCCTGGTTAACAATGCCGGACGCTCCATCCGCCGCTCCATCGCGAATTCCTGTGACCGCTTCCACGATTTTGAGCGCACCATGCAGTTGAACTATTTTTCCAGCCTGCGCCTGATCATGAGAGCTCTGCCGGGTATGACCAGGCGCCACTCGGGTCACGTTATCAATATTTCTTCGATCGGGGTTTTGAGCAATTCGCCGCGGTTTTCCGCCTACGTATCATCAAAGGCTGCGCTGGATGCATTCTCGCGTTGCGCCTCGGCCGAGTACAGCGATACCGGTATCTTTTTCACGACCATAAACATGCCACTGGTGCGCACGCCGATGATCGCCCCGACCAAGATGTACGAACACGTGCCAACCATTACACCCGACGAGGCGGCGGAATTTGTCAAGCAGGCGGTCATCTACCGGCCACAGCGTATCGCCACGCGTCTCGGTATTTTTGCCCAGACCTTGCATGCGGTGGTACCGAAGTTTGCCGAGATCATCATGAACAGCGCGTTCAGGATGTTTCCGGAATCACCGGCTGCCATGGGCCACGCCGAAGACTCTCCGCACGTGTCACAGGAGCAGATCGCCTTCGCCAGCCTGATGCGGGGGATTCACTGGTAAGAGCTCGTGTTTTGACCAATCTGTGACGGGTTAATGAAGTCGATCCCGGTATAATTAATGGATATTTTTCTCTAACAACGGATTCTTAAAAACAATGGATATAAGCATTGAATTGCACAGGCGGCTGGAACAGGCGCCGGTGGTGCCCCTGGTAGTACCGGAAGATGCAGAAACAGCCATTAAGACCACCCGTGCACTGGTGGAAGGCGGTTTGAGTGTGGTCGAAGTGGTATTACGCACCGTGGCCGCCGTCGAGTGCCTGGCCGAAGTGGTCAAGGCAGTGCCTGAAGCGATTGTCGGTGCGGGCACGGTATTGTCAGAGGGGCAAGCCGGTGACGTGGCCGAGGCCGGGGCGCAATTCATCGTCTCGCCAGGATTACATGAGCCGGTGGTTCGCCTGGCGCAATCTTTGGACCTGCCGGTATTCCCCGGTGTAGCCACCGCTTCCGAAGCCCAAAACGCGTGGAACATGGGGTTGCGTTCACTGAAGTTTTTTCCCGCCTCATTGGCGGGTGGGCCGGCCATGCTCAAGGCCATCGGATCGGTTTTCAAGGATGTGAAATTCATGCCTACCGGTGGTGTGTCGGCCGCCAACCTGGCTGATTACCTGGCCCTGTCCAACGTGCTGGCCTGCGGCGGCAGCTGGCTGACACCCAAAACAGCGATTGCAGAAAATAACTACCAGGCCATCACGGACCTGGCGGCGGAAGCGGTTGCCATTGCGGCGAACACAAGGAGTTAAACAAGGCCAGGCCGGTCAGTGACGGGTCCTGTTGCTATCACGTACGGCCTTGATAATTACTCGTAACGCAGCGCGTCGATCGGGTTCATCCTCGATGCTTTGCGGGCAGGGTAGAAGCCAAAAAATATTCCGACCATTGCGGCTGAAGTGATGGCCACGAAAATAATCGGCACATTCAACAGCACCGGAATTTCGATCGCCCGTTTGATTACCTCACCGGCACCCACACCCAATGTGACACCCACGAGGCTGCCGATCAGGCACAATGTGACAGCTTCCACCAGGAACTGCATCAGGATGTCGCGGCGTCTCGCGCCGACCGCCAGGCGCAGTCCGATCTCGCGGGTTCGCTCGGTAACCGAGACCAGCATGATGTTCATGATTCCTATACCACCCACCATGAGGGCGATAGCGGCGGTTGCCGCCAGCAATAAACCAAGAGTAGCTGAGGTTTCATTGCGCGCGCGGATGAATTCAGAAAAATTAGCGACATTGAAGTCATCCTGGGCGCCCGGTGCGATCTTGCGTATTTCGCGCAGGAACTCCTGCAGGTCCTCCTCCGCGATGGTGATGCTGCGGTCGAGGTTAACGGTCAGGTAGATATTGCCGACGTTATCCGGCACCGAGCGGGCCGAGCGGCCGCTGACGCGCATCCGGGCCGTTGAAATGGGTATGAAGATCACGTCGTCATAGCTGCGGCCCCAGTTTGATGCGCCCTTGCTTTCCAGCGTGCCGATCACCGTGAAGGGTACGTTCTTGATGCGGATTCTGGCCCCCAGGGGTGAGTGGCCGTCAAACAGGTTTTCAATGATATCCTGGCCGACCAGTGCCACCTTGCCACCTGAGCGGACTTCACGCTCGGTGAAGTTGCGGCCTTCCTCGATCACCCACTGGCGTACGGGGATATAGTCCGTGTGAATACCCGT
>JAPHTE010000466.1 GCA_026196445.1 Lysobacterales bacterium | reverse complement strand
GCCGTCAAGGAAAAGCAACAGCCGCTGTTCAAGAATTTGCCCGCGGACTCGCTGCCGCCGTTGGAACTGCTGGATGTTCCGGCTGACCAGGCGCCGGGCTACAGCGATGAAGATCTGAAGGCCATGTCCAAGCGGGTTGAACTCAAGCTGGCCGATTTCGGGGTCGAAGTGCACGTGGTCGAAGTGCACCCGGGCCCGGTCATCACGCGATTTGAACTCGAACCTGCCGCAGGGGTTAAATCGGCACAGATCATGAACCTGGTCAAGGACCTGGCGCGCGGACTCAGTGTCGTCTCGGTACGCGTGGTAGAGGTCATCCCCGGTAAACCCACCATTGGCCTGGAGATACCGAACCAGAATCGTCAGATGGTGTTCCTGTCGGAAATCCTGCATTCCGATGTCTACGAGAACAGCACCGCGCCGTTGACCCTGGCGCTGGGTAAAACCATCTCGGGCAGCCCGAAAGTGGCCAACCTTGCCAAGATGCCACACCTGCTGGTGGCGGGCACAACTGGTTCGGGCAAGTCCGTGGCACTGAACGCGATGATCCTCAGCCTGATTTACAAAACACCGCCCGAGGAAGTCAGGCTGGTCATGATCGACCCGAAGATGCTGGAACTGTCAGTCTATGCTGATATTCCGCATCTGCTGGCGCCAGTGGTTACCGACATGAAGGAAGCGGCCAATGCACTGCGCTGGTGCGTGGCCGAAATGGAACGCCGTTACCGCTTGATGTCTGTGGCCGGGGTACGGAACCTCGCCGGTTTGAACAAGAAGATCCATGAAGCCATCGATGCGGGCACGCCGTACAAGGATCCGCTGTTTAAGCCCGACGAGTTAGACCCCGACGCAGAAATCCCTGAGCTGGAACCGCTTCCACACATCGTCGTCATCGTTGACGAACTCGCCGACATGATGATGATCCTCGGCAAGAAGATCGACGAACTGATTGCGCGTCTGGCACAAAAAGCGCGTGCTGCGGGTATCCACTTGATCCTGGCAACACAACGACCCTCGGTAGACGTCATTACCGGGCTGATCAAGGCCAATATTCCGACGCGTATCGCCTTCCAGGTGTCCTCCAGAGTGGATTCGCGCACCATCCTTGACCAGATGGGGGCCGAGCAGTTGTTGGGCCACGGCGACATGTTGTACATGCCGCCCGGTACATCGCACCCCGAACGCGTACACGGCGCTTATGTCGCCACCCACGAAGTTCATGCGGTGGTCAAGTACCTGAAATCGCTGGGTGAGCCTGATTACATCGAGGAGATTCTGGAGGAGGAACAGCTCACCACCGATGGTTTGAGCATCGATCAGAAGGGTTTGCCAACGGAAACCCAGGATGACGTGGATGAACTTTATGACCAGGCCGTTGCCTTTGTAACAGAGAGCCGCAGGGCCTCGATATCCAGCGTGCAGCGCCACCTCAGGGTGGGTTACAACCGCGCCGCGCGTATTATTGAACAGATGGAAGTGGACGGCGTCGTATCCCGACCACAGCACAACGGCCAGCGTGAAGTGCTGGCGCCACCACCGCCACGGGATTAGAAATGCGTGCAAAGTCCAGGTTCCTCGTGTTTATCACGTTGCTCGCCACGTCATTGGTGCAGGCCGATGACGCCGGTCCGGCACGCAGCGCGCTGGAGGCGTTCACCACCGGGCTGGATACCTTCCAGGCCGGGTTTACACAAACGGTCAAGTCACAGGATGGCCGTGTTCAGGACCAGGCCAGCGGCCGGCTGTGGCTCAAAAGCCCGGATCGTTTACGCTGGGTTTACCAGGGTGATTTTCCCGAAACGATCGTCGCTGACGGGGCCAATATCTGGATCTACGACGAGGCTTTGCAACAGGTCACGGTCAAACCCCAGTCGGACCAGGCGTCCGACTCCCCGTTGTTGGTCCTGAGCGATATCAGCGGCCTGGATGACCAATTCCGGGTCGCCGAGCTCGGCGACTACGAGAACATGTCGTTGCTGGAGTTGAAAAGCCTGGATGCGGAAGCCGAGTTCGAACGCATCCTGCTGGGTTTCAACGACGCCGGCGTCGCCATGATGGCCATGGAAGACGCCTTTGGCCAGCGCACCGAAATTCATTTCGAAGACATGCGCAGAAACCAGCCTGTTGACCCTGCTTTGTTCACCTTCGAACCCCCCGCCGACGCCGATGTAGTCGGCGCGCCTGCAAGCGGCGATTGAAGTGTTACAATTCCGCCTTTCCAATACCCTGAAAATACAAAATGCTTGACCCACAGATACTCAGACACGATCTGCCGGCCACGGTGGAAGCACTCAAAACACGTGGTTACACACTCGACGTGGACGCCTTCGAGGCGCTCGAATCCCGCCGCAAGGCGCTACAGGTTCGAACCGAGGAATTGCAGTCAAAACGCAACGCCAGCGCCAAGTCTATTGGCCAGGCCAAGGCACGTGGTGAGGACATCCAGCCATTGCTGGAGGCAGTGGCGGAATTGGGAAGCCAACTCAAGGACGTAGAGGCAGAATTCCGACAGGTGCGCGATGAACAGACGGCCTGGTTGCTGGACATGCCCAACCTGGCGGCGGACGACGTACCGGCCGGTGCCGACGAAAACGATAATGTGGAACTGCGCAGCTGGGGTGAAAAACCCGCATTCGATTTTGACCCACGCGACCACGTTGAGCTGGGTGAGGTGCATGGCCAGATGGATGCTGAAGCCGCGGCCAAGTTGGCGGGGGCCCGCTTCACGTTGTTGAAAGCATCCTTTGCCCGGCTGCACCGGGCGCTGGCGCAGTTCATGCTGGACGTGCACACCCAGGAACACGGCTACATGGAAGTCTACGTGCCGTACCTGGTCAAAGGAGAAACCATGCAGGGCACCGGGCAGTTGCCGAAGTTTGCCGATGATGCCTTCGCCACCACCGACGAGCCTCCGCGTTACCTGGTGCCGACTGCGGAAGTGCCGGTCACCAACCTGGCCGCAGACATGATTTATGCAGCGGAGGAATTACCGCAGAAATACGTTGCGCAGACGCCATGCTTCCGGCGCGAGGCGGGTTCAGCAGGACAGGATACGCGCGGCATGATCCGCCAGCACCAGTTCGAGAAGGTCGAACTGGTACACATCGTCCGCGCGGAAGATTCGCAAGCCGCACACGAGGAATTGATCGAAAACGCCGAGAAAATATTGCAGAAACTGGGACTCGCTTACCGCACCATCGTGTTGTGCACCGGTGACATGGGATTTTCCGCCAGCAAGACCTACGATATCGAGGTTTGGCTGCCGGGGCAGGGCGCTTACCGGGAGATTTCGTCCTGCAGTAACTGTACCGACTTCCAGGCGCGGCGCATGAAAGCCCGCGTGCGTAACCCGGACACCGGTAAACCCGAACTCGTACACACGCTGAACGGTTCCGGCCTGGCCGTGGGACGCACCCTGATCGCCGTGCTTGAGAATTACCAGCAACAGGATGGATCGATAACGATCCCCGAAATTCTTCAGCCCTACATGGGCGGGCTCGAGGTTATCACGCCCTGATAGCGGCTATCGATAATTTCATGTAGAAGCGCCCCTCGTGGGAGCGGCCTCTGGCCGCGATTAGCGTTCTGTGGGAGCGGCCTCTGGCCGCGATTAGTGTTCTGTGGGAGCGGCCTCTGGCCGCGATTAGTGTTCTGTGGGAGCGGCCTCTGGCCGCGATAAAAAAAGACCCGCCGAAGCGGGTCTTTTTTT
>JAPHTE010000052.1 GCA_026196445.1 Lysobacterales bacterium | reverse complement strand
TTGATCTGTCCTGCCGCCGATCTTTCTGCGCAGATTTCTACCGCCGGCAAGGAAGCCTCGGGTACCGGTAATATGAAGTTGATGATGAACGGCGCGATTACCATCGGGACCCTGGACGGCGCCAACGTCGAGATCAGGGAGGCTGTCGGTGAAGAAAACTTCTTCCTGTTCGGCCTGGCAGTCGAAGAAATACCGCCGGCCAGGCAGAACTATGATCCACGGGCCATCATTGACGCCGACGAGGATTTCAATCGCGTGATGCGTCTTCTGGAAAACGGCCATTTCAACCGCTTTGAGCCCGGTGTGCTTGGCGACGCCGTCAGTGCGGTCAGTAACCCTACAGACCCGTGGATGACGGCGGCGGATTTCCGCAGTTTTATCGATACCCAGGCGCTGGCAGGCCAGGCTTATCTTGACCAGCAGCGCTGGACACGTATGAGTATCCTGAATACGGCTTGCTCCGGACGGTTTTCCACCGATCGCACCATGCGTGATTACAACGACGATATCTGGAAGCTCGAAGCGACAACACCATGATTCAAAACGGTTCACCAGGTTGCCCGGGCAGCCACTGGGACGGTGAGGGCGTCCTGTTCTCCCTGTACGCATCCAGTGCCGAGGCGGTTGAACTTTGCCTGTTCGACGAGCAGGGCGTGCAGCAGGAAACACACCGTTTACCTGAACAACACGATGGCGCCTGGAGTGGATACCTGCCGGGTTGTGAACCCGGGCAGCGCTATGGTTACCGGGTACATGGCCCCTGGCGACCGGCTGAGGGCTTGCGGCATAACCCGGCCAAGCTATTGATCGATCCTTACGCGCGGCGTCTTGACGGCGTCTTCCGTTGGTCCGGAGCCGTGTTTGATTACGACCTGACCACGCTCAATGGAGCGGGTCCGCTAACACAAAACCTGACCGACAGTGCTCCCTGTGTGCCCAAAAGCGTGGTCAGCGCAGCCCGGCCCGGCGCCAGCACCGTCAGGCCACGTATTCCCTGGGCAGAAATGGTCATTTACGAGGCCAATGTGCGTGGTTACACCATGCGGCACCCGGAAATCTCCGAACACGAGCGCGGCCGGTTTCGAGGGATGTGCAATGGAAGGATACTCCAGTACCTGAAAGCCCTGGGGATTACTTCGCTGGAGTTGATGCCCGTGCAAGCCTACATCGATGAGGCTTTCCTGGCCGGTCGTGATTTAAGGAATTTCTGGGGTTACAACAGCATCAATTTTTTTACACCCGAGGCGCGTTATGCGAGCCATGATGCCGTGGCTGAATTTCGGGAGATGGTGGACGCCATACATAATGTCGGTATCGAGGTGATCCTGGACGTGGTGTACAACCACACGGGTGAGGGTGATGCCGAGGGACCGACACTCAGTTTCAGGGGGATCGACAACCTGGCTTACTATCGCACCGAAGCCGGGGATGCGATGCGTTATGTCAACGATACAGGTTGCGGCAATACGCTCAATTCCGACCACCCGCAGGTGCAACAGCTGGTGACCGACAGCCTCGTGTATTGGCATCAAGACATGGCGGTGGATGGATTCAGGTTTGACCTGGCCACGGTGCTGGGCCGCACCACCAAAGGCTTTGACCCACAGCACCCGCTGTTGGAACAGATCAGCGGACACCCGCAACTGGCTGGAGCCAAGTTGATCGCGGAGCCATGGGACCCGGGCCCAGGTGGGTACCAGGCCGGCAGGTTCCCGGCGCGCTGGGCGGAATGGAACGATCGCTACCGGGATACGCTGCGCCGGTTCTGGCGTGGTGAGACCGGCTTGCTTGGCGACCTGGCGACAAACCTGAACGGCTCGGAGGATATCTACGTCTCCAGCGGGCGGACGGCCGCTGCCAGTATCAATTACATCACCAGCCACGATGGGTTCACGCTGGCCGACCTGGTCAGCTATGAACACCGCCACAACGAGGCCAACGGTGAGGATAACCGGGATGGGCAAGTGCATAATTTCAGCTGCAATTTCGGTGTTGAAGGCCCAACCAACGACCCGGCCATTGTCCGGCTTCGCCGTCGGCAACGCCTGAATATGCTGGCCTGCCTGCTGTTGTCACGCGGTACCCCCATGTTGCTGGCCGGTGATGAGTTTGGCAATACACAGGCCGGCAACAACAACGCCTACGCGCAGGACAATGAAACTGGCTGGTTGGACTGGACCGGGTTGCAAGCAGACCCGCATTTCATGGAACAGGTACAAAACCTGCTTGTTCTACGTCGCCAATTGTCCGGGTGCGAGGGGTTTTCCTGGCTGGACCCCGCGGGTGACCCGATGGAAGCAGGAACGTGGCAACCGGGCCAGGCGCTAATACTGTTAATGGGTGGCCCGGCAGAGCCAGGCGGGACGGGTCACGTTTTTGCCGTGCTGATCAACGCGGCCAATAGCGAACAGCTGTTCGGTATCCCGGATACCGGCGGTGGTGTGAGCTGGGATATTGTTTTTCACAGCGCGCCCATTGAACAACGTGGACAGACATGGACCCTGCCGGGCCTCTCGTTGGCCTGTTTGTCACGTGGATGGGCCTAGTGGTTGTTGACCTGGTACTGGTAAAGCAATGGTGATGCGTCTTATCATACGCGGATAGTTTAAAGGGGCTGGTTTTCGGGGTGGAATGATTTTTCGGCAGGCGAATTTTATTGCAGTGCCGTTCAATACTGAAATTGACTCAAAACAGGTGAACTGATGAAAAAAGTAATTATTACAAGCCTGGTACTGATGGTATCAACGGCGGCAATGGCCCAGGATGTGATGGACGATGGCAGCAAGGTCGTCCTGCCACTGGAGACCCAACAATGTGATTTACCGAATGCCCCGCCACCCATCCCCGAAGAAGCGGAAAAAGCAGATCTGCTGACTGCACAGAAATTTGTCAAACAATTCCAGGCCGACATGGTTTTGTATCGCACCTGCCTGGGTGTCGAGACCCAGGAAAAGCTCGACGGTCTGATGGATCGGGGTGACTTGAGCAAGGGTAATGTCCAGGCACTATTGAATGCTTACAATTACACCGTCGACATGGAAGAGCGTGTCGCCGGCATGTTCAACGAGGCCATCAGGGCCTGGAAAGCACGCCAGTAAGAAGATAAACGGGCCAGGTTCAATTAATCAGCGATTTAATTAAACCTGGCTTTGTTCGAGGGTGATCTGCTTGAACCTGATCCCGGGTACAGGTCACTCTTTACCCAGCAAATATTTTTGCAGGAACAGGAACGTGGCCTGTTGGAACAGGTCACGGTTCTCTTTCCTGGCGTAGTTATGGCCTTCGTTGAGGGCATTCATATACCAGACTGTCTGACCCTGTTCGCGTAAAGCCTTGACCAATTGGTCCGATTCCGACGTCGGTACGATCGGGTCGTTGCGGCCCTGTTGCACAAACAGGGGAATCTTGATTCTTTCCACGTTATTCAAGGGGCTGATACGTTGCAAAAAGGCGCGCATTTCGGGGTCGCGTTCGTCACCGTATTCGAGGCGGCGCATTTCGCGGCGGTAGTCCTGGGTGTTTTCCAGGAAGGTGACAAAATTGCTGATGCCAAAACGGTCCACTGCAGCGCGTAAACGGTCGCTGTAGTGGACGGCCGAGGCGAGTGCGACGTAACCGCCGTAGCTGGCGCCAACGATGGCGACCCGGTCCTCGTCCAGTTGTTTCTGTTCCCCTATCCAGTCCAGCAGTGCGCCAATGTCCTTGATTGCGGCTTCGCGTCTATAACCATCGTCCAGGGTAATGTAACGGGAACCGTAGCCCAATGAGCCGCGGATATTTGGTGCAATGATGGCCACGCCGAGCTGGTCGATCCACATCTGGAACTTGGGGTTGAAACGGGGACGGAACTGGTTTTCCGGGCCACCGTGCACGTGGATAATGACCGGGAACGGACCCCTGCCCCTTGGCAGGTAAACAAAGGCCGGTGTGGGTATCACCGTGTCGGTTTCCTCCGATGGCGAGGGATACGTGATCTGGACGGGCTTGACAAATTTCCGGGTTTCCAGCCCTTCGACTTCGCTATAGGTCCAACGCCTGAGCTTACCCGAACTCAGTGGTTTGCGACCGAGTGTTAATACAAAGGCGTCGTTGGGGTTGCGAGCTGAATTGAGTGTCATCCCCAGCTTCCTGCCATCGGGGCTGAAAACCAGGCCGGAGATCAACCCGTCCGGCATTCTTCTCGCAGCCTTGTAAGTGAACCGGTCGGGATCGAACAGGTATAGCTTGCTGATACCTGCCTCGTTGGATATGAACGCCCCCCGGCTACGATCCTGGCTCAAAACGAATTGAGTGATATCCCAGAAACTCGCTGCGCTGATGAAAGCGGTTGCAGTGACGCCATCCAGGTATGTTTTGGCCAATTCGGCGGCGCCGTTGCGCTGGTTGGTGACAAACAGCACGCTCGTGTCATCACTTGAAAAACCGGTTGCGATATTGCTGGAAGGATTTTCCGCGTCACCCGCCAGTAGTTGCAATTCGCCGTCGGGCAGGTCCTTGATATAGATCCTGGAGTCGATCACGCTGAGGAATTGCTGGATCAGCAGTTTTTTGCCGTCACGGCTGAAATCGATCGGTTTCCACAGGGCGCCGTCATCGGTCTTGAGAAGTATCGTGGCGGGGGTGCCCGCTTCGATATCCTGCACCCAGATATCACTGCTGCGGCCGTTCCTGCGCGTAGAGCGGTAGGCCAGGCGCCGACCCTGGCGGTCCCAGGCCATCCGGTTATTCAAATCCTGGCCTTCGGATAATGGCGTGAGCTGGCCGTTTTGCGTGTCGAGCAGGAAGATCTGGTCAAATTCATCTCCGCCCTCGTCGCGGGTCAGGGCCATCAGGTCGCTGCCGGGTTGTAACAATACTTCACCGACCGGTTCTTCTCCAAACGTCAGTTGGTGCCGATCACCGCGTGGCTTTTCGACACGGTGCAACTGGGTTACATCACCGGTCTGGGTCCTGATGAAAATCTGTTTACTGTCCTTGCTCCACCCCACCAGGTGGGTTGTGTGAATATCCTGGTAGCGGGCCAGCGTGTGTGGCAGGGACCGGGGAATCTCGGGAATGTCCTCCAATATCAACTGACCATCGTTGGCCGTGCGGCGTTGCACCTCGGTGGCCCCGGCACCGGGAACCAGCAAGACAAGCAACATACAGCTTATGTAAAAACGCATTCGTAAATCCTTGTTATCCGTTTACATCATCACTGCAAATGAACCGCAGGCTTCTGCAATATGCCCCAATATGCCCCAATGTAGCCCGATTCTTTGCATAGAGCCTGTACGGTGTTACCGGTATAATCGCTGATTAAGCTGGCCGATAAACACTATGCAGAAACCCCTTCATATCATAATACTTGCAGCGGGTGCAGGAACCCGCATGAAGTCATGTGTGCCGAAAGTATTACAGACTGTAGGTGGACGTGCGATGATTATGCACGTACTCGAAACAGCCAGGCAACTCGGACCGGCTGGCGTGCACGTCGTTCATAACCCGGCGTTACCCGAAGTGAAGCAGGCCTGTGCCGGTTATCAGGTCACCTGGGCTGAACAGGCCGAACAACTCGGTACCGGCCACGCCGTGCAACAGGCGTTGCCCGGTATCCCCGAGGGTGCAGTCGTATTAATCCTGTATGGCGACATTCCGCTGCTGGAAGCCGGCGTGTTGCGTGATCTGATTGCCACACCCGCAGACGGTCTTAAAGTACTGACTATGCGTGTCGCCGATCCCCATGGCTATGGACGTATCGTGCGTGACGAAGAAGACCTGGTCCGTGAAATTGTCGAACAACGTGACGCCAACGAGTTTCAACAGGCGATCTGCGAAGTCAATTCGGGCATTATCATGGCGCCGGTCGAAGTGCTGCGCACCTGTCTGGCGAATATGGCCAGTAAAAATGCGCAAAACGAGTATTATCTGACCGATGTAGTGACGATTGCCCGCGACCAGGGTATCGGTTGCACCGGCGTTATCGCACCGGTGCCGAAAGACCTCGAGGGTGCCAATGACCGGGTGCAACTCGCAGCGCTGGAGAGTAGATATCGTATGAAAAAGACCACAGAACTGATGCAGGCCGGTGTACAGATGGCAGACCCCGAGCGGGTGGATGTTCGCGGTGAGGTCAAGGTCGGGCGCGACGTCTATATCGACATTAATGTCATCCTGGAAGGTGATATCGAACTGGGTGACGGGGTGCAGCTTGGACCCGGTTGTGTATTGAAAAACTGCCAATTGGCAGCAGGTACTCGTGTCCACCCGTACAGTGTCCTTGA
This sequence comes from Lysobacterales bacterium, assembly GCA_026196445.1. GTDB lineage: Bacteria > Pseudomonadota > Gammaproteobacteria > Xanthomonadales > SZUA-36 > SZUA-36. The sequence goes on along the minus strand of JAPHTE010000052.1, from coordinate 165 downwards.
GGGTGTAGTCAGCCTGGGCGAGTGTGATATCGGGCCATTTGCGCGGCTTCGTCCCGGTACCGAACTCGGCGCAGGCAGTCGCGTGGGTAATTTTGTCGAGGTCAAGAACAGCACACTGGGGGCGGGCACCAAGGCCAGCCACCTGAGCTACCTTGGGGATAGCAG
>JAPHTE010000272.1 GCA_026196445.1 Lysobacterales bacterium | reverse complement strand
ATGGATGGACTGTATGTCGCGAGAGTGCATGGATGCACGTAGCGACGATGTCCATGGATGGACTGTATGTCGCGAGAGTGCATGGATGCACGTAGCGACCTAAGCCCGGGATGATGCACCAAATCAGCTAATCGGCCGGGTGGTGTAAGACGATGATCTCCTTGCGGTCCGGGCCGGTGGAGATCATGTGGATCGGCGCACCGCACAACGCTTCCACCGCTGACAGGTAGGTCCTGGCGTTGGCCGGGAGGTCATCGTATTTCGTAATGCCACGGGTGCTTTCCTGCCAGCCGGGGAAGCTTTCGTATTCGACCTCCAGTTCATCCCAGGCCTCCGGGTGTTGCGGTGGAATGTCGAGCACCTCGCCCCCCAGGCGGTAAGCGATACCGACCTTGATTTCCTCGACCCCGTCGAGCACGTCCAGCTTGGTCACACAGAACCCGGTGACGCCGTTGGTGTGCGACGCACGGCGTAAAGCCACCGCGTCCAGCCAGCCGCAGCGCCGCGGTCTGCCGGTGGTGGCGCCGAACTCGTCGCCGCGCTCGGCGATACCGGCGCCGATGTCATCGAACAACTCGGTCGGGAAAGGCCCCGAACCGACCCGCGTGGTATAGGCCTTGGTAATGCCCAGCACGTAGTCGATCGCGTCCGGTCCGACACCCGCGCCGGTGCACACCGCGCCGATGGTGGTATTGGAGGAGGTCACGAATGGATAAGTGCCATGGTCGATGTCCAGCAGTGTACCCTGGGCGCCCTCGTACAAAATGCGCTTGCCCTGGGTGCGCAAGCGGTGCAGTTCGCCACTGACGTCCGTCATCATGCCGGTGAAACAGGCACCGAGTTGCAATGCATCGTCCAGCACGCGGTCGAACGACAGGCACTGAACACCAAAATACTTGTCCAGCACGAAATTATGATAATGCAGCGCTTCCTCGAGCTTTTCAGTCAATAGTGCGTGGTTGAACAGGTCCGAGAAACGGATACCCCGGCGGGACACCTTGTCCTCATAAGCGGGGCCGATGCCGCGCCCGGTGGTGCCGATGGCCTTGGCGCCCTTGGCCTTTTCCCGCGCGTGGTCGAGCAACTCGTGGTAAGGCATGATAATCGGGCAAGCGGGGGAAATACCCAGCCTTGTGCGCACGTCCACCCCCAGTGCTTCCAGCGTCTCGGTTTCCTTTTTCAAGGCCTCGAGAGACACCACTACACCGTTACCGATCAGGCACTGTGCACCTTCGTTCATTATGCCCGAGGGTACCAGGTGCAAGACGGTCTTTTTGCCGTCCGCCACCAGCGTATGACCGGCATTGTGCCCGCCCTGGAAACGCACGACGGCGTCCACGTCCTTGCTCAGCAGGTCAACGATTTTGCCCTTGCCTTCATCACCCCATTGGGTGCCCAAAACAACAACACTCTTGGTCATTTCAACCGTCCCGGTATTAAGGAACCTCTGATCACGTCAGAATGTACAACAGCAACGCACCGCTCAGCATACAGACGATGCCCACGGTGCGGATACCCTGTGTACCCAGTTTAGCTGCATCGCGCATCACCTTTATCCAGGTCGAGGGCGCGAGTCCCGGCAGCAGGCCCTCGATGATCAACACCAGGGCCAGCGCCGTCAGCAAATCATCAAGCATGGCTTTTCGCCTGTGGTTAGCCTGAACATGGCACCAGTTGATGCAGGATTTGCCTGGCAGGATACAAGGCTGAGCCGGGTGCCGCAGTCATCACTGCGGCACGAAATCAGGCTAACGTCCATCCTGGCCGAAGTAGTCGAAAAACTCCGAACCGGGATCAATCACCAGTGTGTCCCGCTGGCTGGCAAATGCGGCACGATAGGCCTCCAGGCTGCGGTAGAACTGGTAGAACTCTTCGTCCTGGCCATAGGCATCAGCGTAGGTTGCGGTTGCGATGGCATCACCTTCACCACGCACCTTCTGGCCATCGCGTTGTGCTTCGGCCAGGATCACCTGGGCCTGCCGGTCAGCATCGGACCGAATCCGTTCGGCGGCCTCACGGCCTTCGAAACGATACAGGTTGGCCGCCTTTTGGCGGTCGGCAGCCATGCGGCGGAACACCGATTCTCGCACGTCATCGGGCAATTCAATGCTCTTGATCCGCACATCAACGACCTCGATACCGAATTCCTCGGCCGCCACATTGGCCGCCTCTGCAACGGCCCGCATGGTGGTCACGCGCTGCTCGGACACGACCTCGGCCAGGGTGCGGGCAGCGATCTGGTTACGGATACGATCCGAGACGATACCGTGCAAACGGTTCAGGGCGATGGCCTCGTTTCCTTGCGTGGAAGTGTAGAAACGCGCGACGTTTTTTATGCGCCACTTGACGAATGAATCCACGTTCACGTACTTCTGCTCGGAGGTCAGCATCAGCTCCGGGGACGTATCCAGGGTCAGGATACGCTTGTCAAATTTGCGGATGTTATTCACAAACGGCCACTTGATGTGCAGGCCCGGCTGGTAGTCAACCTTGACGATGCGGCCCAACTGGAAGCGGATCGCGTACTCGGTCTCGGTGACCGTGAAGATACCGGCCGCGCCCAGCACGCCGAGAAGAATGATCAATATGGCTAAAATGGGCTTTTTCATCGTCTTGCCTCCCGGCCGCTGGCGCGCTTGTCTGCGGTGCGGTCCTGGCCATCGCTATTGGTGCCAACGGGCGATTTCGCCGGCGGTATCAGCGGCACGTCGGCGCCTGAGCCATCGAGTGGCAGGTAAAGAATGTTGCCACTGGAATCCACATCGAGGAATACCTTGCGGTTATTGGCCATGACGTTTTCCATGGTTTCCAGGTACAGGCGTTTACGGGTAACTTCCGGCGCCTGCTTGTATTCGGTCAGCACCTGTGAGAAGCGCGATGCCTCACCTTCGGCCAGCGCTATGGTCGATGCCTTGTAGCCGGAGGCCTCCTGTTCAATTCGCGCGGCTTTACCGCGCGCGTCCGGGATCACGCTGTTGGCGTGCACCCGGGCTTCCTCGATGAAGCGCTCGCGGTCTTCCCGGGCACGGATGACGTCCGAATAGGCCTCGCGGACCTGCATGGGTACATTGACGTCCACCAGGTTGAACTCGGTAACCTGCAAACCGGCCTCGTATAGATCAAGGGTCTCCTGCAGAACCCTCTGTGTCTCGATCCTGACCTTGGTCCTCGCATTACCCTCAAGGATGGCGTCCAGCTTGTTGGTGCCGACCGATTCGCGCAGTGCGCTCTCGGCGGCCTGGCGCAGGGTGATTTCGGGGTCACGCACCTTGAACAGGAAATGCTGGGCATTGTTGATGCGGTACTGGACCTTGTAGATGAACTCCACCAGGTTCTCGTCCTCGGTCAGCATGTGGCCGCGGTCTTCGACGTCCCGGACATTGCTGATGTTGACCTTTTTCAATACCTCGAAGGGTCTCGGCAGCGTCATGTTGATACCGGGATTCAGCGTGCGCACATACTTGCCAAACCGCAGCACCACGCCCTGCTCGGCTTCGTCGATAATGTGGACAGAGTCAAAAGCCACCCAGAGAATGGCCAGCAGCACGATCAGTGAGAATGCGCCCCCGCTCCCTTTGCGGCCTTCGCCACCGCTGTCCCCGCTCTGCCTGCCGCCCCCGCCAAACAGGGATTGCAACCGTCTGCTCACATTGCTGAATATTTCCTCGAGGTCGGGTGGTTGTTGACCATTCGACTTCCAGGGGTCCTTATCTCCCTTACCAGGTTCTTTCCAGGGCATTAAATTCTCCAGTAGCGGACGCTTTCGTGCGTCTCATTCCAAAATAAATATGGTCTCTGCAAGGCAGGTTCAATCCGTCGGCAGGGTTTGTGTCTGTATATTCTATCTCGAACATAACACCAGTGCACCGGATGATGACGCGGAACAGGTGCGGCTGCCGCAAAGTTTGGGCTAAGACTCAACCCGCCGGGTTGCACGATCCGTCGCCCCGAGTATCTCGTCACGCACCAGCAGGCCTTCCGCACCGGGCAGGCGGCCAAGTTGCTCCGCATCCTGTTGTGACAGGTCGATGTGCAACAGCCACAAGCCTTCGTCGGTAACCTGCTCTTCCTCGACCGCGCCGAGGTCGAACAACTGCGAGCGTAGCCTGGCGTGGCGGCTGCCGAGGCTGACCCAGGTGCGGATGCGCTCACCTTTCAAGCGCAACGCAATGATGTCTTTCAATTCATCCAGGCCATGCCCGTTCAATGCAGAAACGTCGATCCGGGTAACCAATCCAGCGGCGTCGCTGCGTGATGATACCGGGCGGTCAACCAGGTCTATTTTGTTGAAAACCCGCACGATCGGGATATTACTGGCGTCGACACTTTGCAGCACATCCTCGACCTCGTGTTCGCGTTGCGCGTGAAACGGATCGGCTGCATCGATGACGTGCAGCAACAGGTCGGCCTCCCTGGTCTCCTGCAGGGTGGCATGGAAAGCGGCCACAAGTTCGTGAGGCAGGTCACTGACAAACCCCACGGTATCCACCAGCAAGACATTGCCGGTGGGTACGTTCGGCAGTTGTCTCACCGTCGGGTCCAGGGTCGCAAACTGCATGTCCTGGGTACCGACGTTCGAGTCGGTCAGGGCGTTGAACAGTGTGGATTTACCGGCGTTGGTGTAACCCACCAGGGCGACCGTGAACACGTGCGCGCGCTCCCGCCGGCGGCGGCTCTGGGCGCGCTGGGCACGAACCTTGTCGAGCCGTGATTTCAGGTAGCCGATACGCTGACCGATCAGGCGGCGGTCGGTTTCCAGCTGTGTTTCACCCGGCCCGCGCAGGCCGATACCGCCTTTCTGGCGTTCCAGGTGGGTCCAGCCCCGGACCAGGCGGGTGGAGAGGTGTCGTAGCTGGGCGAGTTCAACCTGCAGTTTGCCTTCGTGTGAACGTGCGCGTTGCGCGAAGATGTCCAGGATCAGCGTGGTGCGGTCCAGCACCCGGCACTGGCAGCATTTTTCGATATTGCGTTCCTGTATCGCCGACAACGGCCGGCTGACCACTACCAGGTCCGCACCAGTTGCCGTGACCTCTTCCGCCACCTCGTCGATTTTTCCACTACCCACGAAAAACCGCGCGTCTGGACGATCGCGCGGTGCGGTTATCACGGTCGCAATATCAACACCGGCGGAAACGCACAACTCCTGGAACTCGTCCAGGAGTTCGGGTCCCGTGCCGGCAAATACCGGATGCAAAATTACTGCGCGGTCACCGCGCTCGGCCCGTTCAAACAAAAACCAGGCCTGTTATAAAACGCTTAAGCTTCATCCTCGTCATAGACGCTGACGTTCCTGGCAGGTACAACAGTTGAAATCGCATGCTTGTATATCATTTGGCTAACAGAATTCTTCAGCAATACCACGAACTGGTCGAAAGATTCGACCTGGCCCTGCAACTTGATGCCGTTCACCAGGTAAATGGCGACGGGCACACGTTCGCGGCGCAAAGCGTTCAAGAAAGGTTCTTGTAAAGATTGACCCTTGGACATGTTGTTCCTCCTAGAATTATTATATGTCCGACTGGTAGCGGCACTTATCAGATGGGTGTGGAAGCTCTATTCTTCAAGGAAAAACCCCACTTTCTGAACAACTTCCTCAAACACGTCATCCGTCTGCAAATCATACCATAGTGCAGTGGTTTCACGCCTTAACCACGTGAGTTGCCGCTTGGCCAGTTGCCGGGTTGCAGCGATGGCCTTTTCACGCATTTGTACAGAGTCGTAATGGCCCTCCAGCCAACCCCAGCCCTGGCGGTAACCCACTGCCCGCATGGACGGCAAATCGGCATGCAGGTCAGGCCGGGCAAACAGGGTTTTCAGTTCCCCGACAAAGCCTTCGGCAATCATCTGGTCGAAGCGCTGTTCGATACGCTGGTGCAGGACACTGCGCGGTTCGGGTGAAATGACGATCTTGCACAGGCGGTAATCCAGTGGCTGGCCGGCGTCCTCGTCGTGTAATTCGCTCAGCGGCCGGCCGCTGACCTCGATCACCTCCAGGGCCCGCTGGATGCGTTGTGGATCATTGGGGTGGATGCGTGCCGCGGCTGCGGGATCCTTGTGCCGCAGGATGTCGTGCATGGCCGGCCAGCCAATTTCGGCGGCCATCAGTTCCAGCTGTTGCCGCACTGCGGGGTCGGCCGATGGCAGTTCTGACAGGCCGTGCTCCAGTGCCCGAAAATACAACATCGTTCCGCCAACCAGCAACGGCACCTTGCCACCAGCAGTGATATCCGCCATTTCACGCAAGGCGTCCTCGCGGAACTCGGCCGCCGAGTAGCTCTCGGCGGCATCCCGGATGTCGATCAGGCGGTGTGGCGCCTTATGCAAAGTTTCCGCGTCCGGTTTCGCTGTACCGATATCCAGCCCGCGGTAAACCAATGCGGAATCCACGCTGATGATCTCCAGCGGATAGCGCTCGCATAACGCCACCGCCAGGCCGGTTTTCCCGGCAGCAGTTGGCCCCATCAGGAAAATTGCAGAAGGCTGTGATTCGAAGCTCATAGCTTAGCCTGTTGTGACTGGTGCAATATACAGGCTACCTCCCACGCAGGAATAAACGGTCGAGATTCTGCAT
>JAPHTE010000282.1 GCA_026196445.1 Lysobacterales bacterium | reverse complement strand
GCGGCGGTTGTTAGCCTGGCAGTCAAGGGCTATCTGAAAATCGACGAGACCGGTGACGATTTCACACTGCGTCGCGCAGATGGCCCCTTTACCGAGCCCGCCAGCGTGGGTGAAACGGCCGTGCTGGGTGCCCTGTTCGACAAAGGCGCCAGGCAACAGATCAAGCTGGAAGCAGAGAACCACGAGGCGTTCACCAAAGCACGCAATGCACTGAAGAAAGCGTTGAAGAACGAGCACCTTGGAAGCGTCTTCAAGCTCAACACGGTGTACGCACTGCCGGCCCTGCTGCTGACGATCGCAACGGCAGGCGTCGCCCTCATCTTCAACGGCGGGCCGTTGGTATGGATTGCCTACGGCCTGCTCTCCATTGCATTGCACCTGGTGTTTCTGTTGCTGATACGCGCCCCCACGCCGGCCGGTCGACGCGTGATGGATAGAATTGAGGGCTTCAGGATGTACCTGGACACGGCCGAAAAGGACCGGCTTGATCGAATGCGCTCACCCGAATTGACACCGGAAGTCTTCGAAACATTTCTGCCTTATGCCTTTGCTCTGGGCGTAGAAAACAACTGGTGCGACCGTTTCGCCAGGGAATTCCCTGCAGACGGTCCTGGCACTTATGAACCGCATTGGTACGTCGGTTACAACCACGGCCTCGCCGGCTTACACCACCTCGGCCATGGCTTCAACGACAGTTTCTCTTCGGCGATCGCCTCGGCCTCCACACCACCCGGTTCGTCATCGGGCTCTGGCGGCGGCGGGTTTTCCGGTGGCGGTGGCGGCGGTGGCGGTGGTGGCGGCTGGTAATACCCGAAGCCACCCGGCCGGCATGCCGGGGGCTACTTGAGACGAACTGAGCCGATCACTGGACATACCGACGCCTGAGCGAAATCCACTCACATCCAGCTGCGCTAGGATATTAATGGAAGCCTGAAACAGGCTGCTTTTAATGCAGAGGATCCGCCGAATGATTTCTTTTCTTGTCAATAACAAACCCGTCCGCTTCGACGGTGATCCCGATATGCCCCTGTTGTGGGCGCTCAGGGACCACCTGGACCTGACCGGCACCAGGTACGGCTGCGGTATCGGCCAATGTGGATCGTGCACTGTGCACATCGACGGCAAAGCCCGGCGCAGCTGCGTGACCCGCGTATCCGGCCTGGAAGGAAAATCGGTCGTCACCATCGAGGGGCTCGCTGGTGATAACGGCCAGTTGCACCCGGTCCAGCAGGCCTGGCTGGAAGAGGACGTACCCCAGTGCGGTTACTGCCAAGCTGGACTGATCATGAAAACGGTTGCGTTTCTGCAGCAGCACCCGCAACCCAGCGACGAAGACATCAACGCCGGGATCGACAACCTGTGCCGTTGTGGAACCTATGTTCGTGTACGCAAGGCCATCCACCGGGCGGCCGCGTTATCGACCACCGGCAAAGGTGAAACGACATGATGAAAGCACACAAAACACCCGACCTGTCACGACGCCGTTTTATCATTTCCGGTGCCACTGTCTCCGGCACCCTGTTGCTGGGTATACCATTGACAGCCTTATCGGCAGCAGGCTCACTCACCGAAGGCGATGGCCGTATCGGCTTTTATGTCAACGTGCTCGAGGACGGCAAGGTTGTCGTCGGCCACGCCCAGCCGGAAATCGGACAGGGCCTGCGCACCACGCTGCTAATGCTGGTGGCGGAAGAGATGGATCTCGCCTGGGACCAGATTCAAATCGAACCGATGCCGTTGGGCATCGTCAAGACCGCGGACGGTTATACCTGGAAGTACGGTAGCCAGGGCGTGGGTGGCAGCACTGGTCTGACCGATAACTGGACCTACTTGCGGGAAGTCGGAGCTACCGCGCGGCTGATGCTAATGCAGGCCGCGGCCCAGACCTGGAACGTACCGCTGGAGTCCTGTGACACGAAGCCCGGCATGGTAGTCTGCGAGTCCGCCGGTAAACAGGCGTTGTATGGTGAACTGGGCAAACTCGCCTCGACGTTGCCCTTGCCGGATGAAGCCCCTGCATTGAAGCCCATGGACCAGTACCGTCTCGTAGGCAAGGCACGTCATAATGAAGAAGTCCGGGACATCATCACCGGCAAGATAAAATTTGGCAGCGACACCAGGTTGCCCGGTATGCGATACGCCGTAATACTTCGCTCCCCGGTGCTCAATGGCACCGTCGCCGCCGTTGATGACACTGCCGCGAGAGCCGTCAAGGGTGTACTGGACGTATTCCCGATCGAGGGTCCGGAACCCGGTGCGCCCTATCATATCCTGGCCCATGGCGTGGCCGTTGTGGCCGACTCAACCTGGGCCGCCATCAAGGGCCGCAGGGCACTTGAAGTTACCTGGAACAAGAGCCCGAATCGAACCGACAGCAGCGAGAAATTCTGGCAGGAAAATAGTGAAATGCTCGCCGGACAGGGCCAAATCGTGCATGACCAGGGGGATTTTCCAGGCACCCTGGCAGCCGCTGAAAAAGTCGTCAGGCACCGCTACGAAGTCCCGTTTGTCTCCCACGCGCCATTGGAGCCACAAAACTGCTATGCCTGGGTAAAGGAAGACAGCGTGCATGTTATCGCACCAACCCAATCGCCCAGCGGAGCTTCACGTGCCGCGCACGCCGTGACGGGTATAGATCGTGAGAAGATCAGGGTGGATATCGCCCGTTCAGGTGGTGCTTTCGGACGCCGGCTGACCAACGACTACACCACCGAGGCCTGTATCATCTCGAAGAAAACCGGCTGGCCAATCAAGCTGTTCTGGACCCGCGAAGATGACATGCGCAACGATTTTTACCGCCCAGGCGGCACCCATGAACTGATCGCCGGGTTGGACGCAAACGGCAAGGTTACTGCCTGGAGCCAGCGCCTGGCCAGTGGCAGCAAGTATTACCGGCGACCCAATATGCCGGACGAGAACCTGTGGCAGGCCGAACTCTACCCGGACGATTTTCCCAAGGCCATGGTGGAAAACTTCCGGCTGGAATATTTCCACAATACCATCGGTTTACCGCGAGGTTCGTGGCGTGGGCCGGCCCATTGGGTCAATGCCTTCGTTATCCAGAGTTTCTTAGATGAAATCGCCCATGAAAGTGGCCAGGATCCGCTGGCATTGAGACTGGAAATGCTGGGTCGTGTTGAACAGCAGCTTTACAGTGGCCACGGTGGTCCTACAATGACCCCTGGACGTCTGTCCAGGTTATTGAAATTTGTAACCAAGCGTATTGATTACGATACCAAACGGCCCAAGGGCCGCGGCGTCGGTATCGCCGCGCATTTCACCTTCGGTGGTTATGCCGCACACGCCATCGAGGTG
>JAPHTE010000072.1 GCA_026196445.1 Lysobacterales bacterium | reverse complement strand
CTGCATGACCTGGCGCGCAAACACCGTGTGCCGATGGACGGTCTGCTCGAGATCCGTGACGCACTCGACGCCCGCATCGAGCGGGCCGGCAGTTCCCAGCATCACCGCCAAAAACTAGAAGCAAAGCTGGAGACCGCCCTGGCTGACTACCGAAAGGCCGCCGCTGAACTTCACACAAAACGTGCCCACCACGCTGAAGTGGTATCCGGGCGCGTTGTCGAGCTAATGGCGGAACTCGGTATGGAGGGCGGGTCATTCGAGTTCGTGCTCGATCACCATCCCGATGCCCCGCCTTCACCACGTGGTGATGATGACCTGGAACTCCGTCTCAGCGCCAATACAGGCACACCACCCGGGCCATTGAACAAGATTGCTTCAGGGGGTGAGTTATCCAGGATCAGCCTGGCGATCAAGGTCGCCACCGTTGCCACCGGTGATTCAATTACGCAGATCTTTGACGAAGTCGATGCCGGTATTGGCGGTGATACCGCCAATGCCGTGGGGCGCCTGATCAGGAGCCTGTCCACGCGCCGTGGCGCCGGCCAGGCCCTGTGTGTCACCCACCTGGCGCAGGTCGCCGTCTGTGCTACCCACCAGTTGCAGGTACGCAAGACCAGCAGTGACGATGCCGTAGCGGTGCAAACACATTTGCTGGATGCGGCTGACAGAGTCGATGAGATCGCGCGTATGCTTAGTGGAAAAATATCCGAGCAAAGCCGTGCACACGCGGCCGAGTTACTGGCTGCGGCAAATATGTCGCAATAAAACCAGGCGGGTTTATCAAACAGGATGACGAGTTATAAAATCGGTTGACCGTCCTATTTTTTCTTCTTGGGCCGGACGTAGATCACCAGGCTGTGGTCTTCGATGTCGTAGCCGTGCTCGTCGGCAATCTGGGCCTGCAGTCGTTCGATTTCCGGGTTACTGAATTCGATGACTTTGCCGGTTTCGACACAAACCATGTGGTCATGGTGGTCGCCTGAATCCAGCTCGTAATAGGCCTGTCCGCTTTCGAAGTTGTGCTTGACCACCAGGCCGGCCTGCTCAAACTGGTTGAGCACCCGGTAAACCGTCGCCAGGCCAACATCCTCACCCGCCTGCATCAATACCCGGTAGATATCGTCTGCGGTCATGTGTTTGCCGGTTGTCTCGACCAACAGTTCAAGGATGCGCTTTCTCGGCAGGGTGACTTTCAGACCGGCTTTACGAAGATTTCCTGTGCTCACAATAAATTCCTGTACATAAGATGTTACTAACCTGTTTTCAGAATAGCGTATATTGTATCATTCACCGCCTTGATCTTAAGTACAAGCGATCACTGAATGAATCCAAAGACCCGCTTCCTCATAATTGTCCTGCTGGCAACCCTATCACTTTCGGGCTGCGGGTTAATTTACAAGCAAAACGTTCAACAAGGCAATGCCCATGAGCAGGAGGACCTGGACCAGGTCAAGCTCGGCATGACCAAGAAACAGGTAGCTTACCTGCTGGGAACACCCGCCATCCACGACCCGTTCCACCAGGACCGTTGGGATTACATCTCGATGTTCAGCCGCCGTGGCGGCGACCCGGTACGCCGTCTCGTTACCCTGAAGTTTGAGGAAGACGTGCTGGTCGCCACCGACGGTATCGGTGATTCAAGTGGTGGTGATATCAAGGCCCTCAAAGAAACGAAGACCGCGGTCGCTGATGCGGCTGACGTCACCACGGCCAGGAAAACACGCCTGATCACCGATGACGCCGTGATCAATTGGACCCTGCAACTCGGCGCCTTCGGTGACTGGGAGGACGCGGAGAAGCTGGCCAGTAAACTGCGTGACAAAGGCTACCCGGCAAAACTGGCGGAAAGAGTGGTGCCGGGACTCGGTACCCGCCACCAGGTGCGTGTCGGTCTTTACGATACCTATAACGAGGCACAGGATGCGCTCAGACGCATCGAAGATGACCTGGATATCGTGGGTATCACTGTACCGGTTGATTTACCGATCGTTCGTTAAGATTTGTTCTTTGCCTGCAGCAAGGCACGCTGACGCCGCACCTCTTTCGGGTCTGCCCGCAAGGGGCGGTAGATTTCGACCCGGTCACCATCACGCAGCGCCTGGCCGAGTTCCACTTTCCGGCTGAAAATCCCGACCGCGGACGGGTCCATTTCGAAGCCTGCAAAAGATTCAGCCAGGCCGGAACGCTCGATCGCATCCGCCACGGTCGAACCCGTTTCGAGCTCCACCGACACCAGTTCCTGCCGATCCGGCGTTGCGTATACCACTTCGACCCGGATAGCCGTCATGTTGCGTAAACCGCCTCGGCACGCCGGCAAAAATCCTCCACCAGGCGGTTGGCTATTTTGCCAAAGCCCTTGCCAAACATGCTGGACATCACTCCGCTGGACATCTCGAAATCCAGCTCCAGGCTGATCCGGCAACCATCCTCTCCAAGCTGGGTAAAACGCCATTCGCCATGCAGGTTCCGGAACGGCCCTTCGTGCAGATCCATGCCCACGCTGTGGCCCGGCGACAGCGTATTGAGCGTGGTGAAGCGTTGCGTGATACCGGCCACGGTGACCGTCAGCGAGGCCTTTTGGGAAGTATCGTCCTGTTCGTGCACTTCGGTGGCCGTACACCAGCTGAGGAATTGCGGGTAGGACGGCACATCCAGCACCAGGGCGTACATATTCATGGCGCTGTGGGTAACCAGTGCTGAACGTTCTATTTTCATATTGATCCTGTAGCGGAAACCGCAAAATTTTACACGATTACGCCGCCAGGCATTAAACTAGCGCCTGACAAAACGGTCACGGGCGTTAATGAACAAGAAGAAAAACAAGGGCAACAACACCAGGGGCAGCAAGACCATCGCCCTGAACAAGCGCGCCCGCTTTGATTACCACATCGATGAACGGATCGAGGCGGGCCTCGGCCTGGAAGGCTGGGAGGTCAAGTCCTTGCGTGATTCTCGTGTGCAGTTTGCCGACAGCTACGTGTTGCTGAAAGACAACGAGGCCTTTTTGTTCGGTTGCCGCATCGATCCCCTGCCCACCACATCGACCCATACCAGGCCCGACCCGCTGCGTACCCGCAAGCTGTTGCTGCACCGCAGGGAAATCGACCGCCTGACTGGCATGGTTGAGCGTAAAGGGTTTACCGTCATACCGACCGCCATGTACTGGTCGAAGGGACGGGTCAAGGTAGAAATCGGCGTTGCCCGGGGCAAGAAGGCCCACGACAAGCGCCATGACCAGAAAGACCGCGACTGGCAGCGTCAAAAAGCCAGGATCATGAAACATGGCTGATAACAGGCGTTGCTTCTTTCCAAGTCTGGCTGAACTTTTCCGGGGATAAAAAAACCGCGACCGGCCCTGCCAGTCGCGGTCTTTATACCCAGAGTCAGAATCTCT
>JAPHTE010000087.1 GCA_026196445.1 Lysobacterales bacterium | reverse complement strand
TGAATGACAGGAAGGCGATGGTGGCGGTGGCGTATACCATCGAGCCGTAACCGAACAAGGGCTTGCGCGAGAAGGTCGGCAGGATCTCCGAGATCACGCCGAAAGCCGGCAGGATCATGATGTAGACCTCGGGGTGGCCGAAGAACCAGAAAATGTGCTGGAACATGACCGGGTCGCCGCCACCGGCGGCATTGAAGAAGTTGGTGCCGAAGAAGTGGTCTGTCAGCAGCATCGTCACCGCACCGGCCAGTACCGGCATCACGGCGATCAGCAAAAACGCGGTGATCAACCAGGTCCAGACGAACATCGGCATACGCATCAGCGTCATGCCGGGTGCGCGCATGTTGAAGATGGTCGCGATGATATTGATCGAACCCATGATCGACGAGACCCCCATCATGTGCACCGCGAATACCACGAAGGCGAAGCTGGTGCCGGTCTGCAACACCAGCGGCGGGTACAGCGTCCAGCCTGCCGCGGGGCCGCCGGAATCCATGAACAGCGTGGACAGCAGCATGGTAAAGGCGAACGGCAGGATCCAGAAGCTCCAGTTGTTCATGCGTGGCAGCGCCATGTCGGGTGCGCCGATCATCATCGGTATCAGCCAGTTGGCAAAACCCACCCAGGCCGGCATCACGGCGCCGAATACCATGATCAGCGCGTGCATGGTGGTCATCTGGTTAAAGAAATCGGGTTCGACCAGTTGCAGGCCGGGCATGAACAACTCGGCCCTGATGACCATTGCCATCGCGCCGCCGATGAAGAACATCGTCAGCGAGAAAATCAGGTACAGCGTGCCGATGTCTTTGTGATTGGTAGTAAACAACCAGCGGTCAAGGAAACCACTGGGCTTGTGATCATGATGGTCGTGGTCGGCATGGCCGTTGGTGTGTATCACTTCAGTGGTCATGGAGCAGTTCCCTGTTGTTCAACCTGGTTGTTCAGTCCAGCGATGGTGATGGGTTGCACGACATCACCCATGTTGTTGCCGAATGCATTGCGGGTGTAAGTCAGCGTGGCTGCAATGTCAGCGTCGGTCAGAACACTGCGCCAGGCGGTCATGGCCGTACCGGGGCGCCCGTTCATCACCACGTCGATCTGGGCCCCGATTGGCCCCGTGGCGACTCTGCTGCCAGCGAGTGCAGGGAAGGCAGGCGGCAGACCTTTGCCATCGGCCTGGTGACAGGTGGCGCAAACTCTTTCGTACACCTCCTGGCCATGTTGCATTAATTCAGCGCGGGTCCACAGACGCTGGCTGTCCTGTTGCTGACGCTCGTTACCAGCCAGTTGGGTGCTCACCCAGGCCGCATACTCTTCTTCCGGCACCGCGTGGACCACGATGGGCATGAAGCCATGGTCCTTGCCGCACAGCTCGGCGCACTGACCACGGTAGATTCCGGGCTCCTCGATCTTGGTCCAGGCCTGGTTGACGAAACCGGGTATAGCGTCGCGTTTCCAACCGAAGGCCGGCACCCACCAGGAGTGGATCACGTCATCGGCAGTGATGAGGAACTCAATTTTCCGGCCCACGGGCAGCACCAGCGGCTTGTCGACATCGAGCAGGTAGTTGTCAACGGCCTCCGCGGCGATACCGGAGTCGAGTCGGCGCGCAGCGTTTGAATCCGGATCCAGGGCGGAGATGAAGCTGATGCCCTCATCGAGGTACTCGTACTTCCAGCGCCACTGAAAGCCTGTGATCTTGATGGTCATGTCGGCGTCCGATGAGTCCTCCATGCGCACCAGCGCCATGGTTGCCGGCACCGCCATGGCGACCAGGATCAGCACCGGGATAACGGTCCAGATGATTTCAGCCTTGGTCGAATGGCTGAACTTGGCGGCTTCGAAACCGCGTGATTTGCGGTGCAGGACGATCGACGTGAACATGACCGTGAACACGCCGATACCGATAACCACGCAAACCCACAGCACGATCATGTGCAGGTCGAAGTGGTCGGCGCTTTGTTGCGTCACACCACGCGTCATGTTGACCTCGTTACCCGTGTACGACGGGGCCACCAGCACCAGCCAGGCAGCAGCCACCAGGGCGGCCAGGACGGCGAGGGCTACGATGACAGTATTTTCCTTTTTCATTAAACCTTGGGCCTCGATATAGAAATCGTTATCATTTTCATTGCCGTTCGAAAATGTATTTCCCCCTGGCGTTGTTCAACGACGTAAAAAATAGTATATGTTAAACAAACACTTGGAAGCACACCCGGCGCATTTTCAAGCCAGGCAGCTAGTGGAAATATCCGGTTTTTGTAATGTAACCGGCAAACACAGCCGCCGATTCTAGCTTCCCTGATATTCCCTGGGCAAGGTCTGTTGCGTATTTTTTACATATTTGTTTGCATTTTTTTTGTCCGGATTCATATATTTGTGCCCATTTGCCGGATTCGCCGCTTGGACTCGGGGCGGCTTGTGACTACACTTGAACATCCGCTGAAGGCCGTTGTCTTCATGCACAGAGTAGATTAATCACCTGGTGACGGACAAAGAGGCTGAGGGCCTGAAATATGTACTTACGCTACTTTGGACTCGATGAAGCACCGTTCTCAATTACCCCCGACCCGGCCTTCGTTTATCTCAGCCAACGTCACCGGGACGCTCTCGCACACCTTTTATACGGTATTGGCCAGGATGGCAGCGGCGGTTTTGTCCAACTGACCGGGGAAGTCGGCACCGGCAAGACGACCCTGTGCCGTTGCCTGCTGGAACAGGTCCCCGAGAACACGCGCATCGCCTTGCTGCTCAACCCGCTGGTCACGCCCCGGGAACTGCTGGCGGCGGTCAGCGAAGAACTGGGTATCGATATCCGCGGCTCGATTGACAGCACGCGGTTGCTCGTGGACGGCTTGAATCGTTACCTGCTCGAAGCGCACCAACGTGGAGAACGCGTGGTGGTGGTAATCGACGAAGCGCAGAACCTGAGCCCCGAGGCGCTGGAGCAGATCAGGCTATTGACCAACCTGGAGACCAGCAAGGAAAAACTGTTGCAGGTTGTTCTGTTGGGCCAGCCTGAACTGAGGGAGTTGTTGCAAAGACGCAGCCTGCGACAACTGGCCCAGCGTGTTACCGCGCGCTTCCATCTGAGCCCGCTAGGGCCGAAAGATACTCACTTGTATATCCGCCACCGCATGCAGGTCGCCGGCGCCCAGCGCAACCTGTTCCGGCGCAGCGCCATGAACGCGTTGTACCAGCGTTCCCAGGGCATACCACGCCTGATCAACATCATTGCAGACCGCGCACTGACAGCGGCCTTTGTCAAGGAACGCGCGGATGTCACTGCCGCCATGGTGCACGCGGCGGCCAACGAAGTACAACTGGGCGAGAAACAGGTCAGGCGAATGCGCTGGCCGTGGCTGGTTGCAGCAGCGGGGGTGCTGGTGATCGCCATCGTTCTGCTGGTGAACAAAAACGGCTGGCTGGGTCCGACATCTGTGGCAGGTATGCCGATGGGAGCATCCACGGAATTTGCAGCGGAAAATCTTCCGGTGCCGGCGGAACCTGTCCTGTATGAGCAGGCGCAATTGGAACCACAGGCATTGGCCATACCTGAACTGGACGCGGACTGGCTCGCGGACCACCAGCCGCTGGTCTGGCAGGGGCTGGCCGAAGCCTGGCGTCACCCGGGTGCTGCGTTTTCGATCCAGGCCTCGTGTAACGGCGACACCAGCCGCGGTTACGCCTGTCTGCAGGACCAGGGCAGCTGGGCAAAAATCAAGCGTCTTGACTTACCCGTGATACTGCTGTTGAGGCAACAGGATCCTTCTTACCTGCTATTGCACGGGCTCGATGATGGGCGCTTGCTGGTTGGCTCCGGTGATCAGCTCAAAACGGTGTCCAAGCAGTCCGTTGAAGCGCTGTGGTTTGGCAAGTACCTGGTCGCGTGGCCACAGGCGCCGGATTGGCCGGTCGCAGTGAGCCGTGGCGATGACGGGCCTGCGGTTAATACCATTATGGAAATGGCCAGCCGGGTGGCGATGCCGTACCATGGGGAAAGGGTGTTCGATCAGGCGTTTGAAAACTGGTTGAAGGGTTTTCAGGCACGCAACGGTTTGGAGGCTGACGGGATTGTCGGCCGCAACACCCTGTTGTACCTGATGACGGCCTCGATAGAAGACCCGAAATTATTAGCACACTGGGAATAGCAGACCTGACCATGTCCATACTTCTCGAAGCACTTCGAAAGACCGAAAAGAACAGAAAAAAAGTACAGGTACCAACCATTCACAGCGGGGAACAGGTCCGGTCCGGTCCGGAGCCGCTGAGAACCGGTTGGCTGGTGGCCATGATCGCCGTAGCGTTGATCGTGAGCGGCTGGGTTACCTGGCGCCAATACCGGTTGCCCGAAGGTTTTTACCAACCGCCCGTAACCTTGTCGACGACACAGGCGCGTACCGGCGGTGACCGGGCCGCTGCTGATCGTACACGGTCAGAGAACAATACAGACGAGAGTAAACCCAGCCCAGCGCAGGCAATCCGGCCCTCAGACACATCGACCCCCCGGCAACAAAGAACGCCGGTCGAAACTTACCAGGCACCTGCAGCCAGTACACCTGGTTTGGCCACGGCGGGCTCACCATCGGACCGGAACCCGGGTGGTGGGGAAACCGGTGCGAGCGGTACTTCGAAAAGTGGCGTGGAGAACCGGGAGCCTGTAAGCACCGCCAGCCCACCGGCTGCATCTGCAGCAGGGGCTTCCGTCAAACCAGTAGAACCGGCTACACCGCATATTCCCGAACCGATCGGGTACTGGGAGTTGCCTGATTCAGTCCGCAGCGAGGTGCCAGAGATCAGGTACAGCGTACTGGTGTACAACGAAGACCCGGCGCAACGCTTTGCCCTCATCGACGGGCAGCGCCTGGGTGAAGGTGATAGTACCCGGCCGGGGTTGGTGGTCGAGGAAATACGCCGCGACGGCATCGTGTTCAGTTACCGCTTGTATAAATTCCTGGTAAAACGCTGAGTCCCGTCTGGTCATACTGGCGATGAGTACCGGTATCGTCACCCACTGGTCGAAACCTTCACCCACTTTCCCGTGGGTCACGGTGACCATTATTTTTCTGTGTTGCGGCGCAAAACTGCTGCACATGGGAATGAGCCCGTTGGCCCAGCAGGCCATGCTCGAACTGGGTGGTGTAATTCCGGTAGAACTGAACCCGCTGTTGGATCAACCTGGTGGATGGAAAAACCAGCATTTACTGGTCCTGTTCAGTGCATTGTTCATCCACGCCAGTTGGTTGCACCTGGTGGGTAACATGGTTTACCTCTGGGTATTCGGCCTGGCGCTGGAACGCCGTCTGGGTAAGCTGGGTATGCTGGTCGTGTTTATCGCCGGCGGTGCACTGGCCAACCTGTTCGTCGCCAACCGTGTACCGGACCTTGCATCATCCATCATCGGTGCCAGTGGCGCAGTTTCGGCCGTGGTCGGCGCTTACCTTGGGCTGTTCCCATTCCGCCGAATTGGCATGTTGTTGCCGCTGGGCTTGTACCTGCAGTTCACGCGTGTCCCTGCGGTGCTGGTCATCGGTTCATGGTTCACGCTGCAGTTGGTTTATAGCGTGTTAGGCCCCATAACGGGAATAGTGGCCTGGTGGACACATATGGCTGGGTTTACACTGGGTTTGATATTCACCTTGTTGGTACGCGCCATGGGGCACGTCAAGTTGGGATAACAGATGAGCAAAACAGATAAAGAAAAACTGTTCAGGGTAGCGTTCCTGAACCACGGCAAGGTTTATGAACTGTATTGCACGGGAGTTTGCACCAGCGGCCTGCTCGGTTTTGTCGAGATATCGGGACTCGTGTTTGGTGAAAAGGACTCCATGGTCGTTGACCCGACCGAAGAAAGAATGCGTGACGAGTTCGACGGCGTCGAACTGCTGCACCTGCCGTTGCACAGCGTGTTACGTGTCGAGCAGGTCAGGAAAAAGGGCCAGGCGGTCATCCGCGACCAGGAAAGCGGCGAGAAGGTCACCCCTTTTCCGGTTCAGCCGGGCAGCCGCACCCGTTCCTGATTTAGCTCACTTGGTCTTTGGCTGTGCCGGGCATTCCTTCCCGGGACACGCTCAAGCCGTCCCTGGGCGCTCGATAATTCGTATCCCGACGAATTACGGTCCCGGGTAAGGAACACTCCGGCACAGCTTCGTAAGCAATTCCAGCAAACCTATTGGCCACGTATCGCGACCGGCTGCGCCGGTTGCTCCTACACATAAAGACTCGGTGGTTTGCCGGTGTGGGTGACCTCTGAGCACCGAATCCTGAGAGTTGTCAGGGGAGCAATGGACGGGATGTCCATTGCAGGCCGCCCAGGGCAGGACGCCCTGTAAGGCCGGCCCCGTCAAGACGGCTCGAAGGAAAGGGTAGCCCGAAGGGCTGCGGGGCCGGGAGCCCACACCGGTAAACCGCCGGGCCTTTTAATTTGATGGGCTCAGTGCGGCAGCGCCTTTGAGCAGGATCAGTGCCTGGTACATCGCGTAGTCATCGAACGGGCTGACCGCTGACTCAAATGCCTCGCTGTCGGGGTTCGATTCGCCGTCCAGATGGCGGTCGAGGTCGGCCTTGCGTCTGGGGCTATCCTGTGCTTCGATGGCCTGGACCGATGGGATTTCGATATCCGGCTGGATGCCTTCGGCCTGTATCGAACGTCCCGATGGTGTGTAATAACGCGACGTCGTCAGACGCATGCCCGAACCGTTACGCAGGTTGAGCACGGATTGCACCGAACCCTTGCCAAAGGTTTTTTTACCGACGATCAAGGCCCGGCCATGATCCTGCAAGGCCCCGGCCAGCACCTCGGATGCCGAGGCCGACCGGCCGTCGACCAGCACCACCATCGGGATGCCGGTCAGCCAGCTACCCGCGTGCGCGCTGTGTTGCGCCTGGTAGTCGGCCCGTCCGTGCATTTCCACGATCAGGCCGTTTTCCAGGAAACCATCGGCGATATCGATGGCGGGTTGGAGTACACCACCCGGGTTGCCGCGCAGGTCCAGTACGATCCCTTTCAACGGTTGCTTGCGGTTGTCTTGCATGTATTCAATTTGTTCCGCGAGTTCCTCGGCGCTTTTGCGTGTGAAATGTGTGATCTGGAAATAACCGTAGTCCCGGTCCACTGGCCGGCTGAACACGCTGTTCACCTCGACGAAGCCACGGGTGACCGTGTACGTGGACACCTCGCCGTTCACGTGTTGGACGGTGACCTCGACCTCGCTGCCGACCTCACCGCGCAAGGCGTTGATGGCCAGTTGCTGATCACTGCCGCGCAGATCGGCACCGTCGATGGCAGTAATGACGTCGCCCGTGACGATTCCCGCCTGGTCCGCAGGACCATCCTGAATGACAAAAACCACCTGCATTTGCCTGTCGCGCAAGGCCAGTTCGACACCGATTCCGCTGTATCGTCCCTGGGAATCATTGTCCATTTTCCTGAACTCCTCGGCCTCCATGTAGGACGAGTGCGGGTCCAGTTCAGACAGCATGCCACGAATGGCGGCGTTCAATAGCTCACGGTCGTCGGTTTCTTCCACGAAGTTGTTGCGGATCTGGTTGAACACGTCAGTGAAGGTGCGCATGTCGTCCAGGGTCAGCTGTGTCCCTGTTGCCGGCGCTTCTTCATCGATTGCCCAGGCGGCCGCGGTGGCGACAAGCAGCACCAGCAGTGAATTTATTGCGATTTTCATCATGGTTTTACCTAGCGATTTAGCCACACGGCAGGGTCCAAGGCCTTGCCGTTCCTGCGGATTTCAAAATACAAACCGGTGCCACTGAGAGGACCGGCGCCGACGGTGCTGATAACACTGCCAGGCTCCACCCAGTCACCCACTTCGAAAAGCAGGCTCTCATTGTTCCCGTACAAGGTCATAAATCCATCCCCGTGATCGATGATCATCAGTAAACCATAACCCCTGAGCCAGTCGGAAAACGCGACACGCCCGTAAGCGACAGCCCTGACCTCGCTGCCGGCCCCGGCCCCGATCAACCAGCCTTGCCAATGTAAACCCGTCGTCCTGGCCTGGCCATACGAATAACGGACACGGCCGTCAACTGGCATAGGCAGCTTGCCTTTCAGCTGTGCCGGCCCCAGGCGCTGGCCCAGGTCGGCCGGTATGTCCGCCAGCACATCGGATAACCTCTGCAACAGGACCTCCAGGTCCCGGCGGTTACGCTGCAACTCGGCCAGCCTTTGTTCGTCCGTTCCGATCTGCCTTGACAGTTCGTCGATCACTGCCTGGCGTTGTTCGCGCTGCATGGTCATCTGGTCCAGCACCTGCTGGTGCTGTGTTTGAACCTCGTCGAGCGCCAACAGTTCCGCGCTGATGCTGGCCTGCATTTCATCGAGCGTCAAGAGCACTTTTCTGAGCTCGGAAATTTGCTCGGCCTGCGAGCGGCTGAAGTAATCATAGTAAGCCAGCGTTCTTGACAACTCGGCGGGACTGTCCTGGTTGAGTACCAATTTTAGCCGGGATTCCCGGCCAAGCCGGTAGGCAGTCAGGATTTGCCGGGCGAGTATTGCGCGGCGTTCATCGATACTTTGCAGGTACTCTTGTTGTTCATCTTCAAGCTTTGCGAGTTCACGGCTATGTTCCTGCCGTTTCAACTCCAGTTGCCGCAGCGCCAGCATGCTGGCCTGGATCCTGAGGTCGGCGGCTTCCAGCTCGCGCTGCTCTTGCGACAGTGTGCCGCGGGCTTGCTCGAGGTCTTTCTTGAGTTCACCGATCTGCTGCGTCAATTGCCGGAGCCGGGATTCGGCATCAGTTTGGGAGAGATTGCCGTCATCCGCAGCGCAGGTGTAACTCAGCGCCAGGGAGGCGGCTGCGGTCGCGGCTATCAGCAGTCTGTATAGCACCGTCCGTTCAATTCTCCGGAGCCGGCTGGTGCCCGAGTTCCAGCAATGGACGGCCTGTCATCTCGGCAGGCGCGGTGATGCCCAGCAGGTAGAGCATGGTCGGGGCGATATCTCTGAGCGACCCGCCTTCCAGGGCCGTCGCTGGTCGGCCAAAATAGAGCAAGGGCACAGGATTGCTGGTGTGGGCGGTGTGACTCTGGCCGGAAACCGGGTCCGACATCTGCTCAACGTTGCCGTGGTCGGCGGTGACGAGCATTTCACCGTGGCTTGCCTTTACCGCTTCTAACGTCACACCGAGACAGTGGTCCACGGCCTCGACGGCCGCGATTGCGGCAGCCAGGCTGCCGGTGTGTCCAACCATGTCCGGATTGGCAACATTGCAGATAATGACGTCGAAGGTGCCACCCCGGATGGCGTTGTCCAGTTTTTGTGCCAGTTCAACGGAGCTCATTTCAGGTTGCAGGTCATACGTGTCCACCTTGGGGGAGGGCACGAGGATCCGTTCTTCACCGGCAAAAAGTTGTTCCTCACCACCGTTGAAGAAAAATGTCACGTGAGCGTATTTTTCGGTTTCGGCGATCCGCAGTTGCCGCAGGCCCCGCGCGGACAGGCATTCACCCAGCAGACCGTGTAGCCGCTCCGGGGGAAACGCGACCTCGGCTGGCATGCCCTCCAGGTACCGGGTCATGCATACAAAAGCTGACAGTGCAGGTG
>JAPHTE010000086.1 GCA_026196445.1 Lysobacterales bacterium | reverse complement strand
GCTGTTATATCCACTGGATGATCTTCGAGAACAGGTTCCTGGGATCAACCGGCTTGGCGACGAAGTCGTTCATGCCTGCCTCCCGGCAGGTTTGCCGGTCTTTCTTGAAAACATTGGCGGTCATCGCCAGTATCGGAATATCCGCACCGTTGGGTCCAGTTCCCGCCTGGGCGCGTATGAGACGTGTCGCCTCCAGCCCGTCCATGATCGGCATTTGTACATCCATCAACACCAGTTGATAGGCATTCTGGCGCACCATTGCCACTGCTTGTTCACCGTCTTGTGCAGTGTCAACCACCAGGCCCGCACCTTCGAGCAAAGCCTTGGCGACCTCGAGATTGATGATATTGTCTTCTACCAGCAGGATGCGTGACCCACCGTACTTCTCGAGCAATTGTGCCTCGGCATCTTCGATGGCATACGTGGGTGCAGTGCCCCCGATATCCAGGCCGCGTTCAAACCATGCACTGAACCAGAAATTACTGCCCTGACCCGGTTCGCTTTCGGCACCTGCTTCGCCACCCATCAGGTGTGCCAGTCGCTTTGTGATCTCCAATCCAAGCCCCGAGCCGCCGTGTTTGCGGGTAGTGGATGTGTCGGCTTGTACGAACATGTCAAACAGGCCACCGAGCTTTTCGGGCTCAATACCGATACCGGTATCCTGCACGTCAAAAAGTACCTGGACCCTGTTATCTTTCGCATCGATGGTTTTGGCGTACAGCCGGATACTGCCCTTTTCAGTAAACTTTATCGCGTTGCCAACATAATTAAACAGTGCCTGCCGCAACCTGGTTTGGTCACCTTTGAGCCAGGTCGGCGTGTTTCCCGTGTACGCCTTCATGGTCAACCCTTTGGCCTCTGCCTGTTCTGCAAACACTGAAAGGACATGGTCAAAAGTGGTTTGCAGATTGAAATTTTCCTGTTCAAGAGCCAGTTTGCCGGCCTCTATCTTGGACAGGTCGAGGATGTCATCGATGATCGACAGCAGGTGACCAGCTGAAATATCGATCTTGGAAAGATGACTGGACTGCTCCGGTGTCGGGTCCATCCTTTGCAACAAATGGGTGAGCCCGACAACGGCATTCATCGGTGTGCGGATTTCGTGACTCATATTGGCCAGGAAAGCACTCTTGGCCTTGTTGGCGTCCTCCACTTTCTCCATGGCCTCGGCCAACTGCGTCGTTCTCTTTGCCACCAGTTCATCCAGGTGGTCACGGTGTTCCCTGAGGTCCTGCGACAGTTTTCTCTGTTCGGTAATATTGCGGCCGACACCCAGCACGCCAACGAGTTCGCCATCGGGCAGACGCATCGGCACCTTGGTCGTTTCCATAAACTCCACCTGGCCGCTTCTGGCAGATTCGATCTCGTTTACGCTGACAAAGGGTGTGCCCGAGGAAACGACCCTTTTGTCACCCGCGGAAAGCGCATCGGATAACTCAGGATCCAGGCGGCCTTTTTCCACCAGCAGGGAATTTGTCCGGCCAACGAGCTCCTTCCCATCCAAATTGAAGTTTTCTGCAAAGCAGCGGTTATAGGTAATGTAAACACCGTCCGGGTCTTTCAGCCAGACCATGTCTGGCAAGGTATCGATCAAGGTACGCCAGTGTGCCTCTTTTTCTGTCAGTTTTCCGATTGCGTATCTGTATTCCTGGTTGACCGACAGCAGTATCAGGCTCGAAAAAACCAGGATGACCAGGAAGGCCTGCAGGGCCAGAATCGTTTGTTGGGAGGTATGATGATCCGGAGCGATGAAAGGACCCAGGCCTGCGTCCGTCGAATACACGACCGACAGGGCGATAATGAATACGAGCAATGTCAGGGTGCGGGCATTGAAACGCAGGATCGCCCATAGGGTGAATGGGAACAGGACGTATGGATCGTCGAGGATAAAATGCGAATCCAGGGTTCTGGTCCCGAATACATGATAGAGGCAAAACAGGACCCCAAGCCAGAGTGCGGTCAATTCCACTCCCGCCAGGCGGCGATAACCGAACTTCCAGGCAGGCACCTCTTTGAACGCGAGAATAACCGGTGCGATCACCAGTACGCCCAGGCAGTCGGAAAACCACCAGACCTGGAATATCCCGACAAAACTGGATTCACCCAGTACCAGCACCATCACCGCGGCGCCCAGAAGTGCAGTGACGAATGTAGCAACCAGTGCCCCCATGGAAATCAGCACCAGCACATCCGTCAATTTGCTCAGTTTGGGCGTACCGCCACATATTCTTTTGACCAATACCGCGCCCAGGACGGCCTCCAGTAAATGGATGAATATAAAAAATGGGCCGACTTGCAGAGCTTCCGGCTGTTTGATCACGGTGACGACCTGGTCGCCTAAAGATGCGACAAGGAGAATCCATGGCCACATCCGGTAAGGCGTGACCAGCAAAGCGCCAATGATCAAACCACTGGCCGGCCACAACATCGCGACGTCATTGTTCGGCGAGGCATCGAAGTAGAACGCATAGCCCTGCATCATCATCAGGAAATACAGCACCGCAAATGCGATCAGCAAAGTGCTGTTTCTGACTGGGCTCAATTCACCCGGCGTGTTCGTCATGATTCGTCCATTTCCTCCGGCAACCATCGGGCAAGTTTTCCAAACAGATCATCGAGGTTGATCGGCTTGGCCACGAAATCATCCATGCCGGCATCCATGCACTGCCTGCGATCTTCTTCGAACACATTGGCGGTCATGGCCAGTATGGGGAGTCCCTCTTTACCGGTCATCGTGCGGATCAGGCGGGTTGCTTCGAGACCGTCCATCTCAGGCATCTGTAGATCCATCAGGACAAGGTCGTAGTCGTTGGATCGAACCTTG
>JAPHTE010000104.1 GCA_026196445.1 Lysobacterales bacterium | reverse complement strand
GTCCTGCAGGCGTTCGATGGCCAGCATACCGATCGCATTGTGGCCTGGCGAAGACCAGGCGGAGGCTTCATTGCCGGTGCCGAGAAACAGCAGGCCGATGAGCATGATGCAAACGTGACGGTGCAAGTTTATCTCCGTGGCTGAATCAAGGGTGTTTCCGGATACCCACCCCGGTCATTGTGCATTGTATGGCCAGTGTTCCCTGATTTTCCAGTACGCATCCGCGACCGGGCCATTCAAGGTTTACTTGAGTCATTTCGGGCCATTCCTTAAACTGCCCAGCAACGATTTGTGTAAACTCGAAGCGATACGCCAAGCAACACCACCAGCCCGGAAAACAGCCTATGAACCCTCTTGCACGTCCTTTCGAAGACCTGGTCATCACCGCGGTCAGTGACGGGCCGTTTTTCATCGATGAATTGTTCCGGAAAAAATTCGGCGGCAGGGCACCGTTTTACGGCGAATCGATCATTTGTTTCTACCGCAAAAACACCCACCATTTCATCCCGGTGGGTTATGCGAATTTCCTGGCCCATGACGAGGTCATACTGGTCGGTGGCGCGATGACGGACGGCGCTGCCTTCAAGCATATGCCCGCAAAGCTGTGTGAAGATATCCGCCATTCAGGTGGTGTCTATTACCACCTGCTCAAGTTCGCCTTTGATCATTTAAAAGATCAGTGCGAAGCATTTTTTGGCCACGCAGGGGACCGCCGGGCTTACGAGGTGGATATCCAGGCGGGTTTCGAGGCCACCGGGCATGAGCACCTGATCGCCAATTTCCACAAGCCCATCCCGGATGAGCGCAAGCGCTACCTGGTCGAAAAAATTCACGCGATCGGGCCGTTCTAGGACCGTTGCAGAATAACTTCCAGTTCCTGCGGGGATTTCCAGTCCTGCCCGAACACGAACCTGGGCAGCCGCCAGATATCATCCGATTTGGCGACGGCTTTTGGCTCGGTGGTAAACGCCGCCCGGAAACCGTGTTCTGATTGGTGATTCGGCAGGTACTCGTTAACGGCATAGCCGCTGGACTGGCCGTAAGGGTAGGCGAACAACGTTGGTCTTTTACCAAGGACACCACCCATGTATTCACCCGCTTTTGCGAACTGAACGTCGCAATCCATGTAGGTTTTGACCATGCCAAAATCACCCTTGGCCTGGTCCTGCTGGGCGACCTTCTCAAGGTTGGGGTGTACGTGGTCCCAACTGTGGCATTCGACATCCAGTAGCCCGGAAGCTGTTGCCTCTCGCCACCATTCGTCACCCCACCAGTTCTCTCCGATCATGCAACTCTTATCCAGCGATGAGCGTGCTTCCGGCGAGGCAATGACAAAGCTGGTGGCGTGGATCTCGTTGGAATGCCGTGCACGAAAATCTTTGAGGATATTGAACATGCTCCTTTGCAGGCCACAGGACGGGTGATCGAGATCGTAGAAATCGAACCAGGCGCCATCATCGAAAGTGATGGCAACGGCCCGGGATACGTCTTCGTCACCTGTAAGGCCCAGCCGCCAGTCCACGACACGGCTCAGCGGGATGACCCGGAACCCGCTCGTGGCGATCGTCTCCAGGTCCGATGCCAGCGCCAGGTGGTCGTTGTCGGCGTAGTTATTGCGGATCACGTTTACGCCGTGGTAGGTCAGAACCGGTATCTTCACATGGGTGCTCGGGTCGGGCTTCAGAAAGGCCATTATGCCGTGTGCAGCCGTGATGCCCAAGCGGCATACCGCCAGCCCGACCCGTGCCGGGCAGAAAGTTTGACCTTTGCGCCAATCCTGCCCACAATCTCTGTCCAACCAACCGGGGCAGACAAACCGCTGCCCCGTTTTGTTCAAAGGCATGACCGGACGGGAATGATCAGCATGATACGTAGTGTTTTAACATGAGCAGGCCATTATTTTTCCTGTTAGTACTGGCCACGCTCGGTTTGGTTCTCAGCCAGTTGTTGTTTTACCAGCTCGGTGGTTATGAAAACGCGACTCTGTCGGTACGGGCCATCGCCACCAACCACCTGCTGGCCGAGTTCCTGATTTTCACCGGTATCCTGGTATTACTGGTCAATGGCGGATTGCTGTTGCGCGTACTGGCCTATGCGCTGTTTATCCTGTTCATGCTTGTCTGCGGCGCCCAGTATGTTGCGCAGCTACTGACCAGTGATTTCCTGACACCCACGGCCATCGACAATATCCGGCATATCGGCCTGGTGTTGAGCCCCATGAAGGTCACACTGGCCGGCTCAGTGGTTGCCGGCCTGTTGCTGGTAACAATTCTTGCGGAGCGGTATTTCAGCCGTGCTGGAAAGCTAACGGTCGCCCTGATCATGTCCGGCTGCTTTTTGTTGGGTGCATTGTTGATGTTGGATGCCCAGTGGCTGAGCGCGGAAACCAGGACGCAAAGGGCCAAAATGTATTACTCCAATGTCAACCTTGGCAGCCCAACCGCTCCTGTCGAGGCACTGGTGCGATCACTGGGCCGTTTGCGGCAGACCCACCACCAGAATAAACCGTTAACAGGACCTGAACTGCAGGAACTGGCGGACTTTGGCATCGTTTACTCGGCAGGCAAGGAATATCCGCTGGTCAAGGACCATTTTTACCAGTCGACGTTGCCTTTTGCGGAAAAAACAGGGCAGGCGGCCAGCACCGGGCCAATGAATGTCATCCTGTTTTTGAGCGAGGGCATATCCGCCCGCGTCATCCAGCCGTACAACGACCAGTATCCCGGCTTGACACCCAATATTGCCGAGTTTGCCCGGTCGGCGATGCGCGTGGACAACTATTACAACCACACTTTTGCCACCTACCGTGGCCTGCTGGGGCAGATGTGCTCGATTTTCCCGGTCTACGCCGGCGGGCAGGTCAGCGAGGGCACCGACTACTATTGCCTGGGCAACCTGTTCAACCAAGAGGCTTATGAGACCTACTTCCTGTTCTCGCAGCAGAAGGCAAGAACCAAGCTGGACGAGGTGCTGGCGAAGACCAATGTAACCCACATCCTGGCCCAGGAGGAGTTGAGCGCCAGGTTCCTGAATGGTGAGGCCGGTCAACGCGACCTGGCGCTCAGCGACCAGCAGTTCATGCGTGCGACCATCGCCCAGCTTCAAGCCCTCGAAGCAGGGCAGGCTGCGGGTGATACGACGCCATTCTTCCTCGGTTTTTACAATATCGAAACCCACGCTTATTACCACGCTGCCGATGACGGGGTCAGCTACCCGGGGCACGACAGCTACATCCTCGATTCCATTCACAACTACGACGATACCTTTGGCAAGTTCTGGGCGTATTTCCGGCAATCGGGTCTGTACAGAAACACCATCGTCGTGTTCACTTCGGACCACGCGCACTTCCAGGGCAGGGATTTCGTGGGCCTGGTCAGCAACCAGCCGGATTACAAGCCCTATTTTGTTGACAAGATTCCCTTGCTGGTCTACCACCCCGGTTTGGAGTTACCCAGCGAATATGATGCATCACACGCCAGCAGTATCGACCTGGCGCCGACCATTACGCATTTGATGGGGCTTGAAAACCGACCCAATGCTTTCATTGGCCGATCCATATTCGAGCGCGCAACTGACCAGGGTCTGGCCTTTGGCGAAGGCCATGTTTTCCTGATTGGAAAAGATGGAATCAGGGTGCAGGGTGAGTACATTGTGGAACCGCAAAAAGACTTCGACCTGAACCTGATGTACAAGGTGATGAACAACATCAACACCCTGGAGAAACAGGGGCGTATCTGGGATGGGCAGCATGCCAAGTAACCGGCCTTGGCTGATTGCTCTGCTTGCGAAAATTCAAAGGCAGCTCTGTGGCTGCCTTTGAACTGGTCTCTTAAATTGTATTCCAGACCCTACAGATAAGGTGCATCGTCGGGGTCGTTCTCGGTCTCGACACTGGCTCTCGCGGGCAGCTTGGCCATTTGCGCCCGCAGCATATCAACGTGTTCCTGTTCCTCGTCCCGGAGTTCGGTGAACAGTGTTTTGACGTCGGGATCAGTAATGCCGGGCAAGGCCATGTCGTAGAAGTCGTAGGCTTTTTGCTCAGCCTCCAGCCCAAGCTCGAACGCCTGGAGCGTGGACATACCCTTGCGCGGCGCGCCTGTTTCCGGGGCCTCGACGTCGTAGAGGTCTTCCAGTTTCAGCTTCATCGGGACCTTGCCAAACAGGGCTATGCGTCGTTCGAGCAGATCAGTTCCGTGCTTGGACTCGTTCTCGGCCATCGAAGCGAAGAAGGCCCCGGCGTTATAGCCGGTGGCAGTGCGGCCGATCTGCGCAGCGAACAATTCGTAGCGTTGGCGTGCTTCTTCCTCGATCAGAATCGCGAGGTCGAGCGCATCCATAAGGCTGAGCTTTGACAGGTCTAGACTGGTGGACATTAAACTGGACTCCTGTGTTGGGTTTGATGATCCAAAGCACGTCAATTATACAAAGGAATGTGAAGAGATGGTGCCGAAGGAGAGACTCGAACTCACATTCTGCCATGCCTGCTGGTCGAATTCCACGGACGTGTGTTGCGCTTACTGTTACGTCGGCATCGCTGTGTGTGCTACCGTACATACAAAGCCCGGGTGCATTGTGCTAATTTCGGGTTTTGGGATTTGTCCAAATGTCCAAACCGATCACAAACAAAGCTATTCCAGCGGCCCCCGACCTGCTGCGGAATCATCTTCTGGCTGCC
>JAPHTE010000488.1 GCA_026196445.1 Lysobacterales bacterium | reverse complement strand
GCGTGCGCCATAACTACCTTGCTGGATGATTTCCTCACACAGGTCCGTGAGGTCCTGCTTGTACTCGCGGCTGCTCTGCGTACAGATTTTACGGTAGGTGGAACGCGAGCGGGTTTCACCCCAAAACGCAAACCAGACCGCCAGCTTGTTTCGTTGGCATATGCGTTTGTCAAAATCCACGCCCGCCAATGCTTCCAATCTGTCGGCTGCCAACATTTCACCGCTGTCACGGGCCTTGTGCCAGGCCTCGCGGTACTCACCCACGATATACCGCAAGGTTTCTTCGAGCAGGCGCTCCTTGCTCTGGAAATGCAGGTTGATAATGCCCTGGCTGAGCTTTGCCTCCCGCGCCACGGTCGCCATCGTTGTAACGGACAAACCGTGCTTGGCGATCGAGCGAATGGTGGCCTTGATCAACTGGACCTGGCGTTGTTCCTTGGGTGCAGTGCGGCGCTTGGTACGGGGCTTCTTGACGGACTGGGTCACCGGTTCTTCCTGCTCAGGCATGGATACCGCATCCAGCATAAGCACATTTCCTGCGTATTTCAATGAATGAATGATTATTCATTCATATAGACAGGAACCAACAGATATGCGAACCTATGCCGAGCTAGGTTTTTCACTGTGCCACCCTGTCCGGCACTGATACACCAGGAGTCCAAGCGTGAAAAAATATGATGCCATTGTCATCGGCGCGGGTCACAACGGCCTGACCAATGCAGCGTTCCTGGCCAAGGCAGGACTCGATGTCCTCATGGTGGAGAAAAACACTTACGTAGGCGGCGCCACGGCCAGCCGGGAACTACACAAGAATTGGATATACTCAAATGCTTCCTATGTCAGCAGCCTGTTGCGCCCGGAGATATTTCGCACCCTGGAACTGGCCAGGTACGGTTTGCAGATCGTGCCCTATGCCGGTGGCAACGTGACCCTGTCGCAGGACGGCGATTATATCGGTACCTATGTCGATCCCGACGCCTCACGCCGCGAGATGGCCCGTCACAGCCCACGTGACGCCAACGCCAAGCTTCGTTTCGACCGGGACATCATGCGCGCCAGCCGCTTTATCAGGAAGTTCCTGATGCGCATGGCGCCCGATCCCACTTCTTTCAAGCCCAGGGATGTCAGGGAAATGCTGTACATGGGCAGGGAATTGCTGAACCTCGGTGAAGAAGCCGTCTACGACATGATGCGTCTTTACACGATGAGTATTTCCGAGTACCTCGACGAGTACTTTGAACACCCGCTGATCAAAGCCGCCAAGGCCGGCAGCGGCATCATCGGCTCAGCCATGGGCGTCATGTCACCAGGTACGGCCTACGTGTTGCTGCACCACGCCATGGGTGACGTGGATGGCACCATGGGCGCATGGGGGTTCGCGCGGGGCGGCACAGGCGCCATCGCAGTGGCAATGAAAGATTGTTTTGAGGACCATGGCGGCACTATGCTCTGTGGTTCCGGCGTAGAGCAGATCCTGGTTAATAACGGCAAGGCCACTGGTGTTGCACTGGAAAACGGTGACGAATACCAGGCCGATATCATTGTTTCCAACATGACTTTGTCACGCACCTTCCTGGAATGCATGGACAGCAAGGACCTGGATCCGGAATTTCTGCGCAAGGTCAGAAACTTCAAGATTCGCGGCTCTTCCGGCAAGGTCAACATGGCGCTGGATGACCTGCCAAAGTTCACTGCCTTCAAGGGTAACTCCGAGCTCATAACCGGAGATCTGCACGTGGTCGACACGGTTGAAAGACTGGAACGGGCCTACGATGACTGGAAGAATGGCACCTGGTCCAGGGATCCCTATCTCGACATACTGATCCCGTCACTAACGGACCCGACCATGGCGCCGCCAGGCAAGCATTTCATGTCGGTATTCGTGCAATACGTGCCGCCAAAGGTCAATGGTAAGGACTGGACCGACGAACAACGCGACCAGTTTGGCCAGACTGTCATCAACCAGATCGAGAAATATGCACCGGGCTTCAAGGACCTGATCCTGCACGCGGAAATCCGCACACCACGGGAACTGGAAAATGAAATTGGCCTGACCCAGGGCAACATTTTCCAGGGTGAACTGACCATCGACCAGCTACTGTTCAACCGGCCGATACCCGGCTATGCCCAGTACCGGGCGCCTACCAGGGGGCTTTACATGTGCGGTTCCTCGACCCACCCGGGCGGCGGCATCATGGCGGCGCCAGGTGCGAATGCGGCGCGCGAGATCCTCAGGGACCTGCATAAACCCAACACCGTGCCAGAGGGCTGGATCGATGACTGACAGTAGCCATGTTGATAATAATCGTACCGTAATCAT
>JAPHTE010000264.1 GCA_026196445.1 Lysobacterales bacterium | reverse complement strand
GGTCTTTGGTTGATGCTGCCCGAGGCCGCCAATGGCTCCGGTTACAACGTGCCCAAGGAACTCGTTCTGCTGATGGTGGTGGTTGCAACCGTCGGCCTGCTCAAGCTGATTCCCGGCCAGGTTGGCAGCAATCTGAGTCGCCAGTACAAGATTTTCAAAAACAAGCACACCTGGGTCATGACCGTTATCTACACTATGACATTCGGTTCATTTATTGGCTACGCGGCCACCTTTGCGCTGGCAATCAAGGTCGTATTTGGTTACCAGCACGTCATGGTCGACGGCGTGATGACGCACGACCTGGTCAACCCCAATGGCCCGTCGGCACTGATGTACGCCTGGATGGGCGCTTTCATCGGCGCACTGATCCGCCCGGTTGGCGGCCAGATCGCCGACAAGATCGGTGGCGCCAAGGTCACCCAGATCATCTCGGTCATCATGTTGTTGAGCGCACTGGGCGTGGCCTATTACCTCAAGCTTGCCTACGCATCGGCAACCCCGGAGGAGTATTTCGTGCCCTTCCTGCTACTGTTTTTGGTGCTGTTTGCCGCCACTGGCATTGGCAACGGCTCGACCTTCCGCACGATTTCGCAGGTATTCGACAAGGAACAGGCCGGTCCGGTGCTGGGCTGGACATCCGCCATCGCCGCCTACGGCGCGTTCTACATTCCGAAAGTATTTGGTGAACAAATCAAGGCGACCACACCCGAGGACGCCCTGTTTGGTTTCGCCGCCTTCTACTTTGTCTGCATCCTGATCAACTGGTGGTTCTACCTGCGTAAAGACGCCGAGTTCCACAACCCTTAATTCCCGGAGCACGTTATGAGTCATTTCCTCGACAACCTGACCTACTTCACCAGGAAAAAGCCGGAAAAGTTTTCCGACGGGCATGGTATTACCACCTCCGAGCCCCGCGAGTGGGAGCGTGCCTACCGCGGACGCTGGTCACACGACAAGATCGTGCGCTCTACCCACGGGGTCAACTGCACCGGATCGTGCAGTTGGAAGATTTACGTCAAGGGCGGCCTGGTGACCTGGGAAACCCAGCAAACCGACTACCCGCGCACCCGGCCCGACCTGCCCAACCACGAACCGCGCGGATGCTCGCGGGGCGCCAGTTACTCCTGGTACCTGTACAGCTCGGCGCGCCTGAAATACCCGATGATCCGCAGCCAGCTATTGAAGTCCTGGCGCAGCCTGAAGGAAAAGTACGGCGACCCGGTGGTGGCCTGGCAGCAACTGGTCGAGGATGAAGCGACGGCGAAAGAGTACAAGGCCGCGCGTGGCCTGGGCGGCATGGTTCGCGGCGAGTGGGATGAGATGAACGAAATCATCGCAGCCTCGAATATCTATACCGCCAAGACCTATGGCCCGGACCGGGTCATCGGCTTTTCACCGATTCCAGCGATGTCGATGGTCTCCTACGCGGGCGGTTCGCGTTACATGTCGTTGATCGGTGGCACCTGCATGAGTTTTTACGACTGGTATTGCGACCTGCCGCCGAGCTCACCACAGACCTGGGGCGAGCAGACCGACGTACCGGAGAGCGCCGACTGGTACAACTCGAACTACATCATCGCCTGGGGCTCGAACGTGCCGCAGACACGCACCCCGGATGCGCACTTCTTCACCGAGGTGCGCTACAAGGGCACCAAGACGGTCGCGGTCACACCCGACTACTCCGAGGTCGCCAAGTTGTCCGATACCTGGATTCCGGCCCGCCAGGGCACCGATGCCGCCGTCGCCATGGCGATGGGGCACGTGATCCTGAAGGAATTCTACGTGGACGGCCACAGCGATTATTTCAGCGACTACGTGCGCCGCTATACCGACATGCCATTTTTGGTCATGCTGGACAAAAAGGATGGTCGCTGGGTACCCGGCCGCACGCTGCGCGCTTCCGATTTCAGCGATGCGCTGGGACACGAAAACAACCCGGAATGGAAACCGGTCGTCATTGATGAGAAGAGTCAACAGGTAGTCGTACCCAACGGCACCATCGGTGCACGCTGGGGTGATGCGGGCAAGTGGAACCTGGAAGAAAAAAACCAGCAGGACGACAGCGATATTACGCCCCAACTCAGCTTCATGGACGACGCCGACGAGGTCCTGCCGGTCGCTTTCCCGTATTTTGGCAACCAGGAACACGACCAGCAGATTTTTGCCCATTCGGACCACGACAGTATCTTGATCCGCAAAGTGCCGGTCAGAACACTGGAAACGGCCGAAGGAACCGTCAAGGCGGTGACCGTGCATGACCTGATGCTGGCCAACTACGGCCTGGACCGTGGCCTGGACGACGACCAGGTCGCGCAGAGCTTCGATGACGATATACCGTACACCCCGGCCTGGCAGGAAAAGATCACCGGTGTCGGCCGCGAACAGGTCATCCAGGTCGCACGGGAGTTCGCTGACACCGCCGACAAGACCCAGGGCCGCTCAATGGTCATCCTCGGTGCTGCAATCAACCACTGGTACAACATGG
>JAPHTE010000142.1 GCA_026196445.1 Lysobacterales bacterium | reverse complement strand
GGCGGCATGGTCGGTATCATTTCACGCAATGGCGGTATGCAGGGCATCGTCAACCACATCGTCAAGTGGGCGGATTCCGCCCGTCACGCCTGTGTCGCGACGGCTACGCTGGGTGTCGCGATATTTTTTGATGACTACGCCAATACACTGGTGGTTGGCAATACCATGCGCCCGCTGACCGACTCGATGCGGGTGTCACGTGAAAAACTGGCGTATATCGTTGACTCGACCGCGGCACCGGTTGCCTGTATCGCCGTCGTGACCACCTGGATCGGATACGAAATTGGCTTGATCGGCGATTCGCTGGACAAGATGCCCGGCTTGGAAGCCGAGCCTTATCTGTTGTTCCTGAATACGATCCCCTACAGCTTCTACCCGATCCTGGCCATTGTCTTCGTGTTCATGGTCTCAGTAACCGGCCGTGATTTCGGACCGATGCTGAAGGCTGAGCGAATGGCCATGGAACACGGCTCGGCACACTCTGACCCGAACAAGGATGCCGCCCAGGAGGCCGAAACGCTGCAGCCGGTCGAGGGCAAACCGCAACGTGCCTTCAATGCTTACATTCCCGTTTTGGTCATGGTACTGGGTGTGGTGGTCGGTCTATATGTCACCGGCAGCAACGCACTCGAAGATACCGCCGACCCGACCTTGAAAGACATTATCGGTAGCGCCAATTCCTACACCGCCCTGATGTGGGCCTCACTGGTTTCCATGATGACCGCCGCCCTGCTGACACTCGGACAACGGATCATGAACCTGGATGAATTGGTCAACGCATGGTTCAAGGGCCTCAGCGCCATGCTGATGGCGATGATTATCCTGGTGCTGGCCTGGTCCCTGGGCGAGGTCACTGAAATACTTAAAACCGCGAGTTTCCTGGTTGATGTGCTGGGAGACTCCTTGCCGGTATTCATCCTGCCAGCCATGGTATTCGTGTTGGCCGCGGCAACGGGTTTTGCAACCGGTTCGAGTTGGGGCGCCATGGGCATCCTGTTCCCGCTGGCGATGCCACTGACCTGGGCCGTGATGGTCAGCCAGGGCCACACTGGACCTGAGCACATGCACATCCTGTATTCAGCCGTCGCTGCCATCCTGGCGGGCGCGGTCTGGGGTGATCACTGCTCACCGATATCCGACACGACGATCCTGTCCTCGCTGGCTTCGGGTTGTGACCACATCGAGCACGTGCGCACGCAGTTGCCCTATGCGATTACCGTCGGCGCGATAGCGATACTGTTTGGCAATATCCTGACAGCACTGGGTTCACCCTGGTGGCTGAGCATGCTGCTTGGACTGGCCGCCCTGTGGTCGATACTGCGCTTTTATGGCCAGAAATCCAGCTAATGACGGCGCCCGGGCAGGTCAGCCCGCTGCGGGCGAGCTTTAGCAACGGTAAGCCACGCTGGACCGGGCTGCTAGGCAGCAGTACTGCGCTTGCGTTGTTAAGTGCGGCGTTCGAGTACAAGGGCATTGTGCTCGTTGTGACCCGCTCCAGCCACCAGTCACACGTCCTGGAGCAGGACATACGCCTGTTCAGCGATGGTGCGTTGCCGGTCCTCCACTTCCCCGATCACGAAACGCTACCCTACGACCCTTTTTCCCCGCATCCGGATATCATTTCCGAACGTTTGTCCACTTTGTCGGCCCTCGCCGGCCTGGAACACGGCCTGTTGCTCGCGCCGGTCGCCACGCTGATGCAGCGCCTGCCACCCAGGAGCCATGTGCTCGGCCAGAACATCCAACTGGCGGTGGGCCAGCAGCTGGTCATCGAAGACTTCCGTCAACGGCTGTTGCAGGCCGGCTACAACCACGCCGACCCCGTGTACCAGGCGGGCCAGTTTTCGGTGCGTGGTTCGGTCATCGACCTGTTCCCCACCGGCCGGCCGAGCCCGTTGCGCATAGATCTGTTCGATGAGGAAATCGACTCGTTGCGGGAATTTGACCCAGACAGCCAGCGATCCACCAGCGAGCTGCAGAAATTCTGCATGCTGCCGGCGCGGGAATACCCCTGTGACCCGGCTTCGTTCGATACCATGCGCAAGGCCTTCCGTTACCGCTTCGCGGTCGATACGCGTGACGTTTCCCTGTACCAGGATTTGCGCAAAGGCGTGCACCCGCAAGGGCTGGAGCAATACCTGCCCCTGTTTTTTGAAACCACCGAGAGCCT
Organism: Lysobacterales bacterium; assembly: GCA_026196445.1. GTDB lineage: Bacteria > Pseudomonadota > Gammaproteobacteria > Xanthomonadales > SZUA-36 > SZUA-36. Next base: position 1,020 of record JAPHTE010000142.1, on the reverse strand, counting down.
GTTCGATTACCTGCCCCACAAACCGCTGGTGGTCAGCCAACCCGGTATCGAAGACGCCGCTGACCGTTTCTGGAACTCCACACATGAGCGCTGGGAACAGCGGCGCCACGACTTGTCACGGCCAGTCCTGGAACCAGGTGAACTGTTTTTCAGCGCATCTGAAACGCTGCAGCGACTGGACGACATGGTGACCGTACGGTTGTTGGAGGCCGACGAACCATCCAGAGGTGACGATAAATCCAGCCTGAAATTTGACACCAGCCCGGCACCGGACTTGCATATACATGATCGGGGCAACGAACCCGCCGCCGCCCTGCTTGAGTTTTGCCGGCAGTTCAACGGCCAGGTCATGTTCGCGGCTGACACACCCGGACGCCGCGAGGTACTCGCGGATACGCTGCGTGCATTTTCTATCCAGGCCGAGCGTTTTGACAATTGGAGTGAGTTCATCGCGTCAAGCGCAAAACACGGCCTGATGGTGTTGCCAATTGAACAGGGGTTTGTTGCCGACGCACGGGTCGCGGTACTGACGGAGAGCCAGTTGTTCGGTGGACGCGCCCGGCCAAAATCCAGCCGCAAACCCAGCGAACGTGATCCGGAAGCGATCATCCGTAACCTGTCTGACCTCGAGATGGGTGACCCGGTCGTGCACGAGGACCAGGGAATAGGACGTTACCGGGGGCTTCAAACCCTTGAAATTGACGGGCGCCAGGCCGAGTTCCTGATGCTGGAGTACGCCGGGCAGGACCGCCTGTACGTGCCGGTCACTTCCATGCACCTGATCAGCAGGTATACCGGTGGTGCAGCGGAAAACGCACCCTTGCACCGTCTCGGAAGCGAGCAGTGGGCCAAGGCCCGCAAGCGGGCCGCCAAACGCGTGCGCGACGTGGCGGCGGAATTGCTGGACCTCTATGCACGCAGACAGGCTCGCGAGGGCCATGGTTTTGAACTGGATGCACCGATGTACGCCGAGTTTTGCTCCGATTTTCCGTTTGAAGAAACCCAGGATCAGCAGACGGC
>JAPHTE010000205.1 GCA_026196445.1 Lysobacterales bacterium | reverse complement strand
CAACCAGCCAGGGAAAATCCACCCAACTGTAGTAGTAAATAAACAGGCCCACAGCCAGCAGCATACTGACCAGTAACGGCCACCATAACCAGGACGTGTTCTGCCTGATCTCGTCCAGTGCTTTACCCGGTGAGGCAACGATGTCTACCATTGCGTTAAAAACCGTATAGGTGTTTCCAGCCATTTCGTCTCTCCCTGTTAACCAGCGGCTGATTTGCGTTGCGCGAATCATGCGCCGCTTATTGACCTACATCAAGTATCCCGCCGATTTATACCGTTCGAAAGGGTCAAAAGTCGTGGTCCTTATATTAGGAAAACCTTGTTTAGAAAAACATTTATTAGAAAACATTAATCTAGGCTTAAATTTATCGTCAGATTTTATTAAGTATTTCTCCAATATCATCCGCGTCGCCACCATCCAGAAGAGTACGCAGGTATACACGATCACCGGCGGTACGAAAAAAATGGATGGGGCATATGTTTATCTTTGATGTCAACCTGAGGAGAGAATAATGAAACTCCAGTCACTCACCGCCAACCGCGCGGTGCCGCTAGTCGCATTGGCAATTGCATTCAGCTTGATGGTCTTCCCGTTGGTTGGCCTGTCTAAATCCATAGCTAATGATGATTTCCGAAAGTTCGAAAAATCAACCCTGGTCACCCCTGCAGATTTTATCCAGCACGCAGCCAGCCAGGAAATCGATATCCACGAACTGTTCTTTGAGCTGAGGGATTATGAAGGCACCAAGACCTGTCTCATGTGCCATGAAGAAGACGGACAGCAGATGCTGGATTCCGCCCATTTCAAGTGGCAGGGCACGACTGAAAAGGTTGTAGGTCTCAAAGGCCGGGTAGTCGGTAAGAACAACCTGATCAACAACTTCTGTATCGCAACCGCATCCAACGAGGCACGTTGCACTCAGTGTCACGCAGGTTATGGTTACCAGGACGCAACCTACGATTTCAGCAACCCTGAAAACATCGATTGCCTGGTCTGTCACGACCAGTCCGGTACCTACAAGAAAGAAGCGAAATACGCCGGTATACCAGTCAATTCTGCTGATGAGCTGACTGCCATCGCCGCCAGCATCCGGGTTGGCGTCGAGCCGACCAGGAAAGCCTGCCTGAGCTGTCATACCCATGCTGGCGGCGGCGACAACGTCAAACACGGCGATATCTCTACCGACCTGATCGCTACGACCCGCGAGTACGACGTGCACATGGGTACCGACGGCGCCAACATGAGTTGCGTGGATTGCCACGGCTCGAACCACGACCCGAAGACCGGTGACTACAACCACGGTATCGCCGGCATGCCGCTGCACTCCATCCACGAAGGCGAAATGAAGCAGTGCAAGGACTGCCACGGCAGTAAAGACACCATACATGTTGGCACCAGCGTCGAAGAGTGGCTGGTCAATGAAAACTGGCATGACCGCCTGGCCTGCCAGGTCTGTCATATCCCCGCCATCGCCAGGAAGATTCCCACCAAGACCGAATGGTACTGGGAAGACGCCGGCGACATGAACCGCGTACCTGTGACTGATCCTGTCACCGGCAAGCCGGATTATGACAAGATGAAAGGTACTTTCGTGTGGGGTATCAATGTTCGCCCGGCACTGCGTTACGCCAATGGCATGTGGAACCGCAAGGTCCTGAACATCAGCGATTCGTATGATTCGGAGCCGATCGACCTGGGTTCACCGGTAGGTGACTACAATGATCCCGACGCAATGATCTTCCCGTTTAAACTGATGAAGGGCAGCCAGGTCGTTGACCCGGTCAACAAGACCGTCATGGTTCCCCATCTGTTTGGCACCCTTGGTGGTCCGAATCCGTACTGGGGCAAGTGGGACTGGAATAATGCACTAATCGACGGCGCGGCCGTGACCGGCCAGGACTACAGTGGTACTTACAGTTTCGCGCAAACCGAAATGCTGTTGTCGGTCAACCACGAAGTGGCCCCGGCCACCGAAGCCCTGGGCGCCGGTCTCATACCTGAATCCTGCATGGATTGTCACCTGTCCGACAACGTCGATTTCGAACCCCTCGGTTGGACGGGTGATCCGCTGGACGGCGGTATGCGCAACACAACCGTGGTCCCGACGGAAAACAACTCCAACCTGTTGGGTGTCAAAGAAGGGTCACCTGTGCTGAAGTAGGCACAAGGAAGAAAAATAAAAATTCAGACTCCACCGTTCTTCCGGAGTCAAGGGGGCCTTGCCAACTGGCCGGGCCACCTTAATTACTCTCCTCACCTCCGGAGAAGAAGAGGCCCGGGCAATCAATGCCCGGGCCTCTTTTTTTGTCTATTGATTGCAAAAAGGCTTTTATTAAAAGCCCTAAATCTAAACTAAAATTAATGTTAAGTGCTTAATAAGCATTTTTGCAATATCATTTGCATTGCTACCATCCATAAATATCCCCCGGTACACATAATCACCGGTGGCACGAGAAAAAAGGATGGGGTTCATAGTTTATCGTTGATGTTAACTCGAGGAGAGAAAAATGAAACTCAGGTCACTCACTACCAACCGTGCGGTGTCGCTAGTCTCATTGGCAATTGCATTCAGCTTGATGGTCTTCCCGTTGATTGGCCTGTCAAAATCTGTGGTTAATGATGATTACCGTAAGTTCGAAAAATCGACGCTGGTTACCCCTGCAGACTTTGTACAGCACGCGGTTCACCTGGAAGTCGATATCCATGAGCTTTACTTTGGAATTAATGATTACGAAGGCACCAAGACCTGTTTGCTGTGCCATGAAAAAGACGGCCAGCAGATGCTGGATTCTGCCCATTTCAAGTGGCAGGGCAAGGTTGAAAACATCGTGGGCCTTAAAGGCAAAGTACTCGGAAAGAACCAGTTGATCAACAACTTCTGCATCGCGGTCCCATCCAATGAAGGCCGTTGTGCGCAGTGCCACGCCGGTTATGGTTACGAGGACGCTACCTACGATTTCAGCAACCCTGAAAACGTCGATTGCCTGGTCTGTCACGACCAGTCTGGCACCTACGTTAAGGCCCCGAAAACCGCCGGTTTGCCTGACCCGGCTGTTGACCTGCAAGCCGTTGCCGCCAGCATCCGGGTCGGCGCCGAGCCGACCAGGAAAGCCTGCCTGAGCTGTCATACACACGCTGGCGGCGGCGACAACGTCAAGCACGGCGATATCTCGACCGACCTGATCGCCACGACCCGTGAATACGACGTGCACATGGGCACCGACGGCGCCAACATGAGTTGCGTGAAATGCCACGGCTCAAACCACGATCCCAAGAGCGGTGACGTTAACCACGGTATCGCCGGCATGTCACTGCATTCCGTTCACGAAGGCGAAATGAAGCACTGCACAGACTGCCATGGCAGCAAGGACACCATCCACGTCGGCACCAGTGTCGAAGAGTGGTTGGTCAATGAAACCTGGCACGACAACCTGGCTTGCCAGGTCTGCCATATTCCCGCCATCGCAAGGAAGATTCCCACCAAGACCGAATGGTACTGGGAAGACGCCGGCGACATGAGCCGCGTACCCGTAAACGACCCCGTGACCGGCAAACCTGACTATGACAAGATGAAGGGCTCCTTTGTCTGGGGTATCAATGTTCGTCCGGAACTGCGTTTCGCAAATGGCATGTGGAACCGCAAAGTCATTCGTCGCAACGACAAGTACGATTCCGAACCGATCGACCTGGCATCACCCGTTGGTGACTATACCGATCATCATGCAATGATTTATCCGTTCAAGCTGATGAAGGGCAACCAGATCGTTGACCCCGTCACCAAGACCATCCTGGTTCCGCACTTGTTTGGAACGGCGGGTGGACCAAACCCCTACTGGGGTAAGTGGAATTGGAATGACGCAGTGATTGATGCCGCCGCCATTACCGGCCAGATTTACAGTGGCACCTATGATTTTGCCAACACCGAAATGCTGCTGTCGGTCAACCACGAAGTGGCCCCGGCCACCGAAGCCCTGGGCGCCGGTCTCATACCTGAATCCTGCATGGATTGTCACCAGTCCGGCAACGTTGACTTCCAGGCCCTTGGGTGGACCGATGACCCGCTGAATGGCGGTATACGCAGCACGACCGTGGTTCCGGCGGAAAACAACTCCAACCTGCTGAGTGTCTCAGACACGCCCGCGCTTCGCTAACGGCAGGACGGATAAAAGAAAGATACAGACTTCGCAGTTTTTCCGGAGTCAGGGTAGCCTTGCCGACAGTGGCCGGACTACCTTATTGACTCTCCTCACCTCCGGAGAAGAAGTGGCCCGGGCATCATTGCCCGGGTCCTTTTTTATCCGCCATCTGTTCACATTGACCGCGCAAACAGCATGTTTTACAGTCGCATGGATCATTCTTCTTGTGGTGATTTTCCGGTCTACCCGGACTGGCTTTGCAATTGTGCCTCTGCCACCAGTTCATCCAGCGGCCGCTGGTAGAATTTATCCATGTGCACGGGTGCCAGTTCGCGTGCCCGGCTGAGGCTGGCCTGCGCTGCATTGACCTGGCCGGCCACGTATTGTGTCCTGGCCAGCGCGAAGTACAGTTGGTGGTCGTTGTCCTTTTTCTTGATTGCGCGCTGAATCAGCCTCAGGGCTTCCTCGGCGTCGCCCTGCATCAGGGCCTCTTCGCTCAGCTGCATCAGGTAGTAGGGGTTTCTTTGCCGGTACCGTTCTACCCTGCTTTCGAGCGCGGCAGCTGCTTCGAAGTTTTCCTGGCTGATGTAGATTTCGTACAGGTTGCTCAGGGCTGCGTATTCGTTGCCGTCGATTTGAAGGGCTTTTTTCAGCACCGCTTCAGCGTCGGCCAGTTGCCCGTTACGACTCAGTACCACGCCGATATTGATCCAGGAATCAGTCAAATTGGGTTCGGTTTCAATGGCCCTGGACATGTAGGCATAAGCCGTTGGCAAGTCATTCCTGATCAATGCCTCTGCACCCAGGTTGTTGAAATACAGGGCCTTTGCGTAACTATCACTGATAACCTGGCGGCGTGCGGCAGGGCTAATTCTGATACCGCTGACATCCATCACATAGGTATAACCGGCGCCTTCGAGGATGACATTGATGTGCTTGACCAGCAGTACGGTATCTTCACGGGTTGACCACTCGGGCCGTCTCAAAACTTCCTGGTAGCTCGCTTTGATACCCGATTTGCGCGCCAGCGCAACCAGCATGTTGGCAAAGCCAATACAGTTACCGGCGTGGGTTTTGAACGCGTCAACGGAAGTCAGGGTAAAACCATCGTCATAGTCAAAATCAAGCACGCCGTTACCCGAAACCGCGTCCATCAGCAGCGTCATGCGGGTATGGATGCTGTTATACGGCAAAATATATTGCTCCAGAAAGGCATCCATTTCTGGAGATACTGCCACGACATCGACATCTGCAACCTGCGCGACGGGTTCATTGACACGCAAGGGGGGTATTTGGGAGTTGACAAGTTGCTGCGTCGCACACCCGCACAGCCAAAAGACGGCGCTCAAAAGCAATCCCGTACGCCAACGATAACCGAACCCAATAAACATGAATGTACTCATAAACACGCCAAACCCTTACCGTAGACCACGATACCTTAACCGTGGTTCAGCGCCAAATGACGCATATGGGCCTCCGGGGTCGCTAAGACAAATAGCCAGGGACCGTTTTGTCCCATTTTTCAAATCAGTCTCAGCTTCTGAGAACCCTGGCGTTATCATAGCCCCATGACAAGCGCTGGCTCAGACACTTCACCCCGAATAACAGGGCTTTTAACTAAAACGCTGAGCTATGAGTCAATGTTCGCACGCCTGTGGCACGGCCATGTCCTGGTCACGGCCAATAACCGCCTGGCCCGCGTACTGGGCGGCCAATACGCCGCTTGGCGATTGGCTGCCGGTGACTTGCAATGGCCAAGCCCGGGCATTGATTCCTGGGCAGCCTGGCTGGACAGGCTGTGGGAAAAAGCCGCACTTGCTGGCGCCGCCGGCACCGATCGCGCGGTTCCCGGTGACAGTCAATTGCTTAGCCTGTGGGAAACGGTCCTCAATGACACGCCCCTTGCCCATGATTTACTGCGGCCTGAGTCACTCGCCGGCCAGTTGCGCGACGCACGCAAGCTGGCCATCGAGTGGCACCTGGACCTGGCGCACCCAGCCTGGTACGGGAATGAAAATTACACGGCATTCCATCGTTGGAACCAGGCCTTTGAAAAACACTGCCAATACCATCACTGGATCAGCCCGGAAGACCGTACGGCCGTGCTCACAGAAGTTGTCCGGAAAGCGGGGGGACCATTGTCCGCGAACATCGACCTGTTGGGTTTTGATGAATTCAAACCCGTGCAGGCCGACCTGTTGAGGGCCTTGATCGAAAGCGGCAGCACGGTCACCCGCCTGGAAATCGAACCCCGGCAAGAAAAAGCGGTTTTGCTGGAATGCAAGGATAGTCACGACGAACTGCAGCAAATGGCCCGCTGGGTGCGCCACTGCGTGGAAGAAAACGCGGACTCGACCATTGCCATCGTGGTGCCGGACCTGCAATCCCGGCGACAGGAGTTGGAATGGCACCTGGAGGAAATACTGGCACCCGGCAGCGTAGGCGATGATAAAAAGGCCAGGCCCTGGAATGTGTCCGGCGGTATACCACTCACACGCTTATCCATGATTGAAGCGGCTTTTGACCTGCTGAAACTGTTACAGACAAACGTGCATATCCAGGACATCAGCCGGGTGTTGCGCTCCCCCTGGCTTAAAGACGCAACCAATGAGCGTGGCAGCCGCGCACTGCTTGAAAAACGCTTGCGTGACGAGTACCCGCGCCTGTTCAAGTTGTCCGAGGCCGAATACCGTTCACGAGAGCTCAAGAAACACGATCATTATCACGCAGAGCTTCCGGAGGAGGAATACACCGCCCGGGCCTGGAACAGCCCGGTACTCAATGCCATTTTAAACTCCCTGATACGGTTCAGAACCAATAACCGGGGAAATAAACCAGCCTCCGCGTGGGCCGAAGCTATCGATCACCTGTTGGCCGACGTTGGTTGGCCCGATGAAACCGGTATCACCGCCGTTGAGCACGATGAAAACTGGCAGGCCTTGCAGGCCTGGCGCGAGGCATTGCACGAGCTGGCATCCCTGGATACCGCGACTGCCCCGTTTGACCTGGTCACTGCTGTCAACCACCTGAAACAGATCTGCCGTGAGAAACCTTTCCAGGCCAAAACACCGCCAGCCTCGATCCAGGTGCTGGGCCTGTACGAGGTCAACGGTTTGCGGTTTGACCACTTATGGGTGCTGGGAATGAACGCTGAAAGCTGGCCACCCACCGCCAGGCCCAACCCTTTTATTCCCAGCCAATTGCAATTAGCCGCGAATCTTCCCAGGTCAAGCCCCCAGCGTGAATTGGCGGTTGCGCAAACACTCACGCAGCGTTTGCTTAAAACGGCGCCGGATTGTGTATTCACCTATCCAGCCAGGCGTGATGGAGAAGACCTTAAACCCAGCCCTTTGCTCAATGACCCCGGTATCCAAAAAGTGGACAGCGTGCCAGCCTGGCCCGCGGAGACCTGGCGCCAGGTTATTACCAGCGCCGAAAAACCATGCATACAACCATTGGTGATGCCGGGTAAGCTGACCCACCCCACTACCAGGGGCGGCAGTAGCATCCTCAAAAACCAGGCCTTATGTCCGTTTCGCGCCTTCGCCAGCAATCGCCTGGGGGCCGAAAGCCTGCAGGCCCCGGCCGATGGTATCAGCCCCATGCTGCACGGCAGCCTGGTACACCGCGTACTCGAGGTTTTCTGGCAGGAAACCGTTACCCGGGCTGCCCTATTGCAACTCGACGATGCCACGCTTGACGAACGTGTCCATCAACACGTTGAGTCCGTGACACGAGCGGACCGTGGCTTGCAGCAACGTCCTGCGTTCCGACGTGTCGAAGCAGGTCGTATCCAGCGTCACGTGTTGGCATACCTGGAGCTGGAAAAGCAACGGGGCCCCTTCGAGGCGGTGGGTTTCGAAAAAGAAGTTCTGATTGAAATGGAAGGCCAGGTGATTCGCCTTTTTATCGACCGGGTAGACCGTTTACCGGACGGCGATGAAATTATCATCGATTACAAGACCGGCACAATGCAGCCAAAGAAATGGTTTGGCGCCCGGCCCGAAGACCCGCAATTGCCGCTGTACGCCATCAGCGCCAAAAAAGCACCCGCGGCGGTCGTGTTCGGCGTCATCCGTGAAGATGGTTGTGAATACAAGGGTGTCGTAAGGCATCCAGGCCTGTTCCCGGGTTTGCCACCAAAGGAAACCAATTCCACCAGGTACCTGGTCGAGGCCGGAAGCCAGATGCCTGAAACCATCGATAACTGGCGGCAGACCCTGCATCACCTGATGTCTGATTTCCTGGCAGGTGAGGCTGTCATCGATCCCAAGAACGGCCGCAGCACCTGTAACAACAGTTTTTGCGAACTGCAATCCCTGTGCCGCATCACAGAGCTGGAACAGTTGCAGAGAACCCGCCAGCAGGCGCCCGCATGAACCACCCGTCCGACTGGAAGCAACGGGAACAGGCGCTGGACCTCGAACGGTCTTTTATCGTGCAGGCGCCTGCGGGTTCGGGTAAAACCGAGTTGCTGACACAACGCACGCTAGCCCTGTTGACGCGGGTGGAGAACCCCGAAGAGGTCGTGGCCATTACCTTTACCCGTAAGGCCGCGGCGGAAATGCGTAACCGACTGGTAGACTGGTTGCAAACCGCCGAACGCACGGATCCGCACCTGGTGGCAGATTGGGAAACCCACCAACGAATCAGTTAT
>JAPHTE010000071.1 GCA_026196445.1 Lysobacterales bacterium | reverse complement strand
GGACACGGTTTGTCCGGGCTGGTCAGTAACATCGGCCGGGCGCTACCGGGTCATAACCTGAAGGTCCATGCCGGTGGGAATTGCTATCTCGATGGTGACCTGCGTGACCTCCACCAGGCCTGGAATGAAACCAGTTTCGAAATTCAGCAAATGCGCGATCATCCGGCCTGCGCCAGGGAGGAGTTCGCGGCCACCCGGCAGTGGCGGCAGCCGTTTTTGCAAACCCGGTTGAGTTTCAACCCCGTCAACAATCCGGCCGCACCCGCCATCGCCACCGGCGAGCGCCCGAAGGTGGCGATCCTGCGTGAGCAGGGTGTCAACGGGCAAGTTGAAATGGCTGCGGCATTCGACGCGGCCGGGTTTCGTGCGGTCGACGTACACATGTCCGACCTGCTGGAAGAACGCACCAACCTGGACGAATACCATGGGCTGGTGGCCTGTGGCGGCTTTTCCTATGGTGACGTACTCGGTGCGGGCCGTGGCTGGGCCGCTTCCGTGCTGTTTCATGCCAGGGCCAGGGACCGGTTCCAGGCGTTTTTTGAACGCCAGGATCGTTTCGCGCTCGGTGTCTGCAATGGTTGCCAGGTGTTGTCCGCCCTGAAAGAGATCATCCCGGGCACCAGTAGCTGGCCGGATTTCATAGCCAACCGTTCAGGCCAGTTCGAAGCCCGCCTGGGCCTGGTCAGGATCACCGAGTCGGCCTCATTGTTTTTCGACGGTATGGCTGGCAGCCTGTTGCCGGTTGCGACCGCCCATGGTGAGGGCCGGGCACGTTTCGGGCAGCAGGTGCTGCCACAGAGGAACATCGCCCTGCAGTACGCCGATGCGACCGGATGTGCTGTAAATTCATATCCGCAGAACCCCAACGGATCACCGGAAGGTGTTACCGGACTGTGTAATACTGATGGGCGGGTGACGATCATGATGCCGCACCCTGAACGCACACTGCGCACGGTGAACTTCTCCTGGGCGCCGGATAACTGGCCGGATATTTCACCCTGGCAGCGGATGTTCTTCAATGCGAGAAAGTGGGTAGGGTAAGGGCAAACAGGCCCCGATGATGAACAAGCAAAAGAACAACCTGGAATTACGCTTGGGCGAATTGCTCATCCTCGCGTTCCTGTGGATGATTTTCGGTTTCATGCTCTGGTATTACCTGAGTGCTTTCCATGGTGTTCCCGTGCGGCTGCTCGCCAGTGAAATCTTGTCAGGCCTGCTGGCGCCGGAACAGCTGGAGATCGTGGTCAACCCGGATCGTCAATTCCTGTTGCAGGTGCAGACCCAGATCGCTTTCCAGTTTCCCGACGGCAGCCGCGAGGCGCTGGGGTTTATCGTCAATCCGTTGATTTACGGTTTTGGTTTGCCCCTGTTATTCGGCCTGGTGATGGCTTCCGGCGTGGCTTTTCTCAGGAAGCTGTTCATTTTGCTAACCGGTTATATTGTCGTGATGCTGGTCCAGGTCTGGGGCGTCGTCTGGCAGACACTAAAGATGCTGGCCTTCGATTTTGGACCGGACGCGCACCAGGTGGTCATTAATGCTGGTATTTCAGACGAGTTGATTGCCCTGTGCTACCAGCTGGGCGTATTGATCCTGCCACCACTGGCGCCCATCATATTGTGGGTATTGGCAAACTGGAGACTGGTGGAACAATTTACCGGCTGGAAAAAGGACGGAAATTCGCCAAGCCCGGGAACTGTCAATACATGAAGGTGGTCTGTGTTCGGCAGCAGCCAATATCCAGTCTTCAATGTGACCAAGTGGTTCAAGCTATAATTTTCAGATCGCGATACATGCCACGGGGGCAATGAGTGCAAGTTAACGAAGAGTTACTAAACGGCAAGGTGCAACGGGAAGACGGCGTAGAAAACGAGGTTTGTCTGTACCTGATTGACAGCGGCCGCCTGAAAAAGTCCGATCAGAAACGCGCCGAGGCATTTCGAGAACAGAACGGTGGGGACCTGATCACCTTGCTGGTTCGCCTGGGGCTGGTTTCGGAACGTGATGTTGCCGAGGCGGAATCCAATCTGCTTGAGCTGCCCTTGGTTTCAACCGCCGATTTACCGGAAGAAGCGCCGGATATCGGCGGCCTTTCCTTGCGTTACCTGAAGCAGAACCTGTTGTTGCCGGTGCACGCAGATGACGATGAAATGGTCGTTGTGATGGCCAACCCGAGGGATAAGTTTGCCCTCAAGGCATTGGCCATGGCCAGTGGCAAGACCATCAGGCCCCAGGTCGGCATTGCCTCTGAAATTGAAAACGGGATTGAAAAACTCTTTGGCGGCGGCCGCAGCGCCATGGGCCAGATCATCGACACGCTCGGTGAGGGCGGCGAGGATGAATTTGACGACGTCGAGCACCTGCGCGACCTCGCTTCCGAGGCGCCGGTCATCCGCCTGGTCAACCTGATTATGCAACGGGCGGTGGAGGCCCGGGCCTCGGATATTCATATCGAACCGTTTGAAAACCGGCTCAAAGTCCGCTATCGCATCGATGGTGTGCTACAGGAGGTCGAGGCGCCACCGGCCAGTTCCACCGCTGCTGTAATTTCCCGAGTCAAGATCATGGCGCGGCTGAATATCGCCGAGCGCCGGCTGCCCCAGGATGGGCGCATCATGCACCGCGTGCAGGGCAAGGAACTGGATCTGCGTGTCTCGACCGTTCCGACCTCGCACGGCGAAAGCGTGGTCATGCGTATCCTGGACCGTGAAAGCATCGTGCTGGATTTTGATTCGCTGGGTTTCGATGAAGGTCTGAAGAAACAGTTTGTCAGGAACCTGGAGATGCCGCACGGCATCATCCTGGTCACCGGCCCGACAGGTTCCGGTAAGACGACCACCCTGTATACAGCCCTGAGCCAGATCAATACCCCGGAAAGAAAGATCATCACCGTTGAAGACCCGGTGGAATACCAGCTCGAAGGTATCAACCAGATCCAGGCGCAGTCTTCTATTGGCCTCGATTTTGCCCATGCACTGAGGGCCATCGTGCGCCAGGACCCGGACGTGATCATGATCGGCGAAATGCGCGATCTGGAGACAGCGCGCATCGCAATCCAGTCAGCCCTGACCGGCCACCTTGTCCTGTCAACCATACATACCAATGACGCGGCGGGGGGTATAACACGTATGCTGGACATGGGTGTGGAAGATTACCTGTTGACCTCAACGGTCAATGCAATCCTGGCCCAGCGCCTGGTGCGGACCCTGGATGTGAATTCCCGTGAACCCGTGCAGCTGTTGCCGGAAGTGGCAGCGGAAATGGGTTTCGCCGATTTTCTCGAACAGGACAATTACACGGTTTACCGGCCACTGGCCACGGCAGACAACCCGACCGGCTATTACGGCCGTACCAGTATCCTGGAGTTGTTGCCGATGTCGGATTCGATCCGCCGCCTGGTCATGCAGCAGGCCACTTCGGGCGCCATTCATGAGCAGGCTGTTCAAGACGGTATGCGGACCATGTACCAGGATGGCCTGGTGAAATGCCTGCAAGGCAT
>JAPHTE010000496.1 GCA_026196445.1 Lysobacterales bacterium | reverse complement strand
TGATGGTGGCGCCGGTTGCTTCGGCCATCCGGGCCTGCTCAACGATCTCCTCCCAGCTGTTACCGTCGGGCAACAGGTCGAGCATCGACAACCGGTAGATGATGATGAAGTCCTCACCGGCCGCTTCCCGACAGCGCCCCAGTATCTCCTCGGCGATACGGTAACGGTTTCGCGTGCTGCCGCCCCACTGATCGCTTCGCTTATTGACCCGCGGCGTGGTGAATTCGTTGATGAAATAGCCCTCGGAACCCATGATCTCGACACCGTCGTAGCCGGCCTCACGCGCCAGGCGGGTCGCACGCACAAAGGTATTGATTTGCCTTTCGACACCACGTGCCGACAGCGCGCTGGGTTTAAATGGCGTGATCGGTGACCTGATCGCGCTCGGAGCCACGTTCAGCGGGTGGTAGCTGTAACGGCCGCCGTGCAATATCTGCATGCATATTTTGCCACCGGCCTCGTGCACCGCCCTGGTGACCAGCCTGTGCCGCGGCACCTGCAGGCGGCTGAACAAACCGGTCGGCCGTGGCGCCAACGCACCACGCAAACCGGGGGCAATACCGCCTGTGACGATCAGGCCCACTTCACCGGCCGCACGCTCGGCAAAATATGCTGCAAGCTTTGGAAAATCCTTGCGGCTGTCTTCCAGCCCCGTATGCATGGAGCCCATCAGAACCCGGTTATTCAGTGTTGTAAAACCCAGGTCCAGCGGCGCCAACAGGTGAGGAAAAACAGATTCAGCAGACATCGGTACAAACCTTGAAAAACACCCTCAGCAATTCTCGCACTTCGAGCATGCTTTCCGCCAGCGTTGACTCGATGGCCTGCATGGACACAGGTTCAGCCAGTCCTGCCGCCCAGTTTGCGGACACACACAGGCTGGCGTAATCCAGTTCCGCTTCGCGCGCCAGCGCCGCCTCTGGCATAGTGGTCATGCCTACCAGGTCACAGCCGTCTTGCCTGAACCGCGCGATTTCTGCGGCTGTTTCGAGCCGGGGGCCCTGGCTCACGGCGATGCAGCCACCATCGTGTACGTCCAGGCCGGCGTGGCGGGCCGCCGCCAAGAGCCCCTGGCGCAAGTGAGCGGAGAACGGTTCGCCAAATTCAATGTGTTGAAGAGCATCGGTTGCCGCCATGCTGAAGCTATGCGCCCTGCCCCAACTGTAATCAATTAACTGGTCAGGCAACACTATACGCCCGGGATAGCAGTGCTTGGCGATACCACCCACCGCGTTGACCGCGATGATACCCTCCACGCCAAGCTGCCGGAACGCATCGATGTTGGCTCGGTAGTTCACCGCGTGCGGTGGTATCTGGTGCTGCTCACCGTGGCGCGGCAGAAAAAACACCTGGCATCCCGCGATCTCGTACGCGGCCAATCTTGCCGAAGGCGGGCCATAGGGCGTTTCGACGGTGTGAAAGCAGCTTGCCCTTCCCCAGTCGTCGAGTCCGGTCCCCCCGATCAGGCCTAGTCTGGACATTGCATCAGTAGCCCGGATGATGGCACAGGACAGGCGTAGTTGGGCACCGGGTTGGACTGATACCCGTAGCCAAAGCTACGGGCAGAGGGAAAGCCAAGCCCAAACGCGCCTGAACCAGCCAGGGCCGGGAAAGGAACAGGCCCTCTAACAAATTGTACATTCCTCACATGACTGGCTCTCATCATAATTCGTAAGTATCCCACCATGTTGGCTATAGTGCCTGTTCCGACTGGTGCAATGTTCGGGCTTGCCGGTTCATCTATCCTTCCTCGAGCACCAGGATCTTGTCCAGGTGCCGCCATTCCTCGTAGGCGTCCATACCACAACCAAAAACATAAACGTCCGGCACGTCCATGCCGATGAAGTTCACGTAGTCACGCGGCAAACCTCGGTCGTGGTCCTTGCGCACCAGCGCTGCCATCTTCACGTCACGCGCCTTGCGCTTCTCCACTGAACCCTTGATCGCGGCCAGCGTGTGGCCCTCGTCAAAAATGTCATCCACGATTAACACTTCCCGGTCCTCCAGGTCCAGACGCGGCGGTACACGATACTCGAGCTCCGCACCGTACAACCCGCCCCGGTAACGGGTAGCGTGGACAAAATCCATCTGTACCGGCATGGTGAGCCGGGTTGCCAGCCAGGCCGCGGGTATGATCGCACCGGTCAAAACCGATATCAGGACGATGGACCTGCCGTCATAATGGGCGTTGATCTCATCCGCCATCTTCTGCACGGCCGCATTGACCTGCTCGCGGTCGAACAGGACCTTCGAGTTGTTGAGAATCGTTGCCGGGTCCGGGATGTTTGTCTTTACCATCAAGAATGCTCCAGTTGTTCAATCGTCATTTTCCATTGCCGCCATTCGCCGACCCTTTCAACGTCGGCACGGCTGGCCGTGAACCGTCCCTTGAGACGCTCCAGGGCCCGGTATGAATCCATGCCCGGCATTTCACCGGCCTTCATCAGGGCTCTGACGTCACCGGGATCGCAAACCAGAACAGCGTCACAACCCGCCTG
The DNA here is from genome assembly GCA_026196445.1 of Lysobacterales bacterium. Classification (GTDB taxonomy): domain Bacteria; phylum Pseudomonadota; class Gammaproteobacteria; order Xanthomonadales; family SZUA-36; genus SZUA-36. The sequence goes on along the minus strand of JAPHTE010000496.1, from coordinate 13,213 downwards.
CAGGGATGCCTCCACGCGCGCTTTCAGGCCACCTGCAACCTTGGCGGCGAACATGCCCAGGTCGTCCGAAAATACCGTACCACGGTAAGCCAATTGCTGCCGCAATACCGTTTGAATCCAATACGCCGAATAGCCGGCCGCTACCGGATCGACCTGTGGATAGAGTACGTGCGCCATCATGACGGCGTCCAACGTGTCTGACAGTTCGCGGAACGGTTGCAGGTCGTTATTTTCGATCTCGGTAAACGCACGCGGGTCACAGACATCGTCGGTGTGCGAATCCGCCTCGACAGAACCGTGACCCGGAAAATGCTTGCCCGTGGCCGCCATGCCGGCGTCATGCATACCCGCGATATAGGTCCGTGCCAGTTCGATAACCGTTGGGCTATCGGCGGCAAAAGCCCGGTCACCGATTACCTGGCTGCGCCCGCCGAGGTCCAGAACGGGCGCGAAACTGAGGTCCACGCCACACAACAGTAATTCGGTTGCCATGACGCGCGCGTGCCGGTAAGCGTAATCCAGGGCCAGCGCCGGCGACTCTGCATGTATCCGGCCCAACACGGACAGCGGCGGCAGACGTGTGAAACCATCGCGAAAGCGCTGTACGCGTCCGCCCTCGTGGTCGACACAGATCAGCAGATCGCGACCAGCGCTCTCGCGTATGTCCCGGGTCAGGGTTGTCAATTGGGACACATCGCGGAAGTTACGGGTGAACAGCACCACGCCGCCGACAGCGGGCTGTCGCAGCCAGGCATGTTCTTCGCTGCTGATCTCATGGCCCGCCAGGCCGATCAGCAACGGGCCCAGGGCCGAATTTGATTGCTTGGATGTCATTGCGTTATCCCATCGACACGCTCGAACAAGGCGATGGCTTCGCTATGTGGCGTGTGCGGGAACATGTTCATGATCCCCGCGCCGCTGAGCCTGAAGCCAAGCGTGTGAACCAGAACGCCAGCGTCCCGGGCCAATGTTTCCGGGTTACAGGAGATATACAGCACTTTGCCGGCACCGCAGGCAGCGATCCAGGGCAATAACTCCGACGCGCCGGTACGCGGCGGATCAAGTAACACCTTGTCAAACTTTGCTGCTTGCCACGGTGACTGTTTGCCGACCCCCAGGTACAGGTCTGCGTCATGAAAGACAACGTTCTCTATAGAATTGAGGACGGCATTTTCACGGGCACGCTCCACCATTTTCTCAGAGCCTTCCACTCCGGTCACGCTGGCCGCGCGGGTCGCCAGTGGAAGGGTAAAGTTCCCCAGCCCGCAAAAAAGATCCAGCACATTCTCTGACGTCTGCGGCTCCAGCAATTCCAGCGCACGCGTGATCATCTTCTGGTTGAGTCCGCCGTTGACCTGCAAGAAATCCAGTGGTTCAAACTCAAACCGCAGGGCCGGATCCTCGATGCAGTAAGTCAACCGGAAGCCATCAGGCGCCAGCAAATGAACCGTCTCCGGCCCACCTGGTTGCAGATACAGGCCCACACCATGCAGGGCGGAAAACTCACACAGGCGTTGCTGGTCAGCGGTTGAAATTTCGGCCAGGTGCCGGAAAATCAACGCGCACTGCCCATCGCCGCATGCGACCTCGATTTGCGGTATTTCGGCCTTACCTTCCATTCCCCCCAGCAGGTCTGCCAGGACTGGCAGTAGCCCGGCCACCTCGTCACGCAAGATATGGCACTGGTCCATGTCCGCCACGAAACGTCCGTTGCGTTCCCTGAACCCGACCAACACTCTTTCCTTGCCCCGGACATCGCGAACAGAAAGCCGCGCCTTGCGGCGGTAGTTCCACGCAGGACCGTCCAGCGGTGGATACACCACTCCCGGTTCCACCTTGCCGATTTCGCGTAGCTGCATCAACAAAGCTGCCAGCTTATGATCCAACTGGGCCGCAACAGACAGGTGTTGCAGGCTGCAGGCGCTGCAGACGCCAAAATGCGGGCAACGCGCCTCAACTCTGTCGCCAGTTGGGCGCAGCACATCGAGCGTCTCGGCCTTGCCCCTGAAACCCCTGCCGAACAGGTAGCGGGCACGCACGCGTTCCCCCGGCAAGGCATCATAGACCTTAAGGGTTTTGCCTTCGTGTTCGGCGAGTCCCAGTCCCTTGGCGTCGAGAGACTCGACCTCGATCTCGAACGGCTGGTCAGAGAGTTTTTTCCGGCTACGTCCCATGGCTCCTGATGGTTCTTCAGCGAGCGCTCAAGTTAGCAGATATTCTGCGAACCATGCCAATCCCGCTCCATTCACTCATACCAGTAATTCACGCATTTCGCGCACCGCCTGTTCGAGCCCGACAAACAATGCCCTGGCGACGATGGAATGGCCAATATTCAGTTCGACCAACTGCGGTATCCGTACGATTGGCTGTACGTTCTGGTAGTGCAGGCCATGGCCGGCGTTGACTTGCAATCCGATCGATTCACCGTGCTGGGCAGCGCTTACAATCCGTTGGTACTCAGGCTCAACATCGGTACCAGTGGCGTCCGCAAAACTGCCGGTGTGCAATTCCACCACCGGTGCACCGCAAGCCACCGCGGCATCTAGTTGATCGGCATCCGGGTCGATAAACAGGGATACCCTGATCCCGGTCTTGGCCAGGTAAGCACAGGCATACTTGACCGCTTCAAAATGGGCCAGCACGTCCAGCCCACCCTCGGTGGTCAGTTCCTCCCGTTTTTCCGGCACCAGGCAGACGTCGGCAGGCCGGTTATGCTCCGCGATGGCCAGCATTTCATCGGTTACCGCCATTTCCAGGTTGACACGCGTCCGGACCTGCTTGCACAGGGCCACGACCTCGTCGTCCTGGATGTGGCGCCGGTCTTCACGCAAGTGTACGGTGATGGCATCAGCGCCCGCGTCCTCGGCGATGCGCGCAGCTTCAAGCACGCTGGGGTAACTGGCGCCGCGGGCCTGTCGAATGGTTGCGACGTGATCAATATTTACACCCAACAATAATTTTCCGGTTCGCATAGGGACTTACCTCTCAAAATGCTGGCGGCCAGGGCCTGCTAAAACCTCATGGACACTTTCCCCAGCGGGTTGGCACTCAGCCGGCGGAAAACAGTGAAAGGCTCTTCAGGGGCCTGTCACCCAAATGATAGCCGATCACGCTGCGCATCAACATCCGCAGTTCAGGCAAATGGTCTGTTTCCAGGTGCTCAGCGTGAAGTTGCAGCAGCGCAGCACCCGAGACCCGGCCCTTACCCGGACCTGCTACCGGAACCGGACCCCGATCGGGTTCGTATGCATACCACTGCCCCGCCCGTATATCGGCCCCGCTATCGTATTCCCGGTCCAGCAACATCGCGTAACCGATGGCCTCCAGCAGATTTTTTTCAAACACCCTTAACAGTGGCTGTGGCGCCACGTCAGAGGCCAACTCGGACAGCACCTGCCGGTAACGTTCGAATATTTCACGGTGCGGGTCGCCACGGTGCAGCAGGCGCACCAATAATTCGTTTATGTACAGGCCGCAGTACAGTGCCTGCCCCTGTAATGAAGGTGGAGAAGCCACCTGGTCTGCTGCCGTCAAGGTGCCTAATTCGCTTTTCTGCGTCCAGCTCAATAACAAGGGCCGGAATGGCTGCAATACGTTTTTCCAGCGCGAGCGCGCTGATTTTGCCCCTCGCGCCACAACCGCGGCACGACCGTGTTCACGCGAGAATAACTCGACGATCAGGCTGGTTTCACGAAAAGACCGGCTATGCAGTATGTATGCCGGTTCCAGTTGTATGCGACTCATGTGGCTAGCTCGTAGGGCCCGTTAAAACTAATCGGTATAGCCGAATCGTTCGATCAGCCTGTCGCTGTCCGACCAGTCCCGGCTGACCTTGACCCACAAACGCAGGAAAACCTTTTCTCCGAACAGTTCCTCGAGCACCGTTCTTGCCTTGCTGCCGACCTGCTTGAGCACGATGCCTTTTTTACCAATCGTGATCTGCTTCTGGCTCTCCTTTTCGACCCAGATGATGGCGCCGATCGTCAACAGATTGTCTTTACGTTTGAATTCCTCGATCTGCACCGTCAAGGCATAAGGCAATTCCTGGTGCAATCTCAGCGTTAACTGTTCGCGAATCATCTCGGCCGCCAGGAAGCGTTCACTGCGGTCGGTGAACTGGTCCTCGTCGTAAAACGGCCTGGAAAACGGCAAACTGTGCAGGACCTGTTCTTCCAGTTCCTCGACGCCGCTGCCGTTCCTGGCGGACACCATCATGACGCTCCGGTAATCCGCGTCGCGTACATGTTCGTCGACGAAAGCCAGCAGGGCTTCCTTTTCCGGCACCAGGTCGACCTTGTTCAACACCAGCATGACCGGTACATCGACCGTCGCCAGGGCATTTGCGATGTACGTGTCCTGGCGGGTCCAGGTGCCGGCCTCGATCAGGAACAGGACCAGGTCCACGTCCCGGAACGAAGCCTTGGCCACCCGGTTCATGTACCGGTTCAGGGCACGCCGCGCGGTGTGGTGGATTCCGGGGGTATCGACGTAGACTACCTGGCCCCGCCCGGTGGTCTTGATCCCCGCCAGTCTTTGCCGCGTCGTTTGCGGCTTGGCGGTGACGATGCTGACTTTCTGTCCCAGCACCTGGTTCAGAAGGGTTGACTTGCCGACGTTGGGACGGCCGACGATCGACACGTAACCAAAACGGAAGTCTTCCTGCGGGGTATTCATCACTCTTGTCTGCCGGCAATTTCGACCAGTGCGTCAGCAGCCGCAGCCTGCTCGGCCTTTTGCCTGCTGGAACCCTCTCCGTTCACCGCGATACCAATGGTCTGGGCAACACATTGCACGATGAAACGTTTCTTGTGGGCCGGACCGGTTTCGCTGACCAGAACGTACTCTGGCCGGCTGTGGCCCTGGCCCTGCAACCACTCCTGCAAACGTGTTTTCGGGTCTTTGAGTTCGCTGGCGTCGGGCAACGAGTTGATGACCGGATCGCACACGTGACGCACGACCCGGGCGCATTCTTCAAACCCGCCGTCGAGAAAAATCGCGCCAAAAATGGCCTCCAGCGTGTCAGCCAGGATCGAGTTGCGCTTGTGGCCGCCCGACTTCAATTCACCTTCCCCCAGCCTGACGTGGTCGCCCAGTTTCAGCTTATTGGCCAACTCCGCCAGCGTGGTGCCGCGCACCACGCGTGTGCGCAATCGGCTCAAGTCGCCTTCGTCCACCTCCGGGCGCAATTCGTACAGGCGCCCTGCGACGACAAAGCCCAACACGCTGTCACCGAGGAATTCAAGGCGTTCGTTATTGTGTGGCCCCACGCTACGGTGGGACAGGGCCAGGGACAGCAACGCGGGGTCGTTGAATCGATAGGGAATACCCGGAATTTCCCGCATGTCGTTGCTGGGTGGTCGGGCCCGAACCGGCGCTAGTTCGCCAATCTGACCGTGCGGTCAAACTTTGCGACCACGTCGAGGTTTCCGATCACCGGTTTACGCACTTCGTAGGCGACACGCAGGGTGACGCCCTGGCTGCTGCGTGACAGCTTGATATGCTGTTCCTTGACGTTTTCCGCGGAGTAACTGACGTACAGGCGGTTCAGCACCTTGACCCGGACATCAAAAGGTGAAAGGTTGGCGCTGCCACGCTCCGACGCGACCCCGTTCATGGCACTGACAACCGAGTAATATTCCATGTAGATCGGCGCGATCTTCATACCGATGAAGGCCACGAAAATAACCATCGCCAGCACGATCACAAAACCGATCAGGGTCAAGCCACCCTGTTTTCTATGGACCCTCATAGTTAGCCTCCTTTCTACCATGTCATTGGCCACACTATAGCGCTTCTTGCACGCTTATTACACTTCCTGGCGCTACCTAGTTTATGCCATCCCCGATGCGCGACAAATCCGCGCAGCCCTTCTCAAAATCAAAGTTCAACCAGATACCGACCGCGCGTCCCAGCAGGTTTTCTTCAGGCACAAAACCCCATTCCCGGCTGTCATTACTGCGGTCGCGGTTATCTCCCATCATGAAATAGTGGCCCGGCGGAACGACCCACCGGCCATCACGGCCCCGACTGTGCTGGTGAAGCAGCACCTTGTGGTTGGCGTTGCCCAGTTGCTCATTCGAAAGCGCAGCATCGGCAGCAGGTGTCGTGCACTTGATGTCTTCACTGGTAAAGCGCCCCGCTGCTTCGAACGCCACTTCTTCACCGTTCACAAAAAGCTGCTTGTCACGGTAAACGATCGTGTCGCCGGGCAAGCCAACTGCACGCTTGATGAAATTCACACCCGGATCGACCGGGTAACGGAAAACAACCACATCGCCGCGCTCCGGCTCACCGATACCGATGATTTTCTTGTTCAACACCGGTAAGCGAATCCCATAGGAAAACTTGTTGACCACGATGAAATCCCCTACCAACAACGTCGGAATCATCGAACCGGAAGGAATCTTGAACGGTTCAAACAGGAACGAGCGGAACAACAACACGATCAACAAAACAGGGAACAGGGAACGGGAATACTCCACGATCACCGGTTCTCGTGTGGTCTGGGACCCTTTCTTGACCAGGCGGTCCATGCGCTTCTGTTTGAAAAGCAGGCTGTCGAGAAGCCAGACCAGACCGGTAACCGAGGTCAGTACGACGAGTACGAATGCAAAATCAATATTCATCGGATTTCATTCCTATTTCTTGGTGTCCTGTTGTAACACCGCCAGGAATGCTTCCTGCGGTATTTGCACGCTGCCGACCTGCTTCATGCGTTTCTTGCCGGCTTTTTGTTTTTCCAGCAATTTACGTTTTCGCGTCACGTCGCCACCGTAACATTTTGCGGTCACGTTCTTGCGCAAGGCCTTGACGTTGGTCCGCGCGATAACCTGTGCCCCGATCGACGCCTGTATCGCCACGTCGAACATCTGTCGGGGAATCAATTCCTTCATGCTCACCGCCAGGTGATGGCCACGGCGGCGCGCGTGGTCCTGGTGCATGATCTGGGACAACGCATCCACCCGGTCACCGTTGATCAGCACATCGACGCGGACGAATGGACCTTCATTGAAGCGCAGGAAGTGATAGTCGAACGAGGCATAACCCCTGCTGGCCGATTTCAAGCGGTCAAAAAAGTCCAAAACCACCTCGGATAATGGCAACTCGTACTGGATAGACACCTGCCCGCCCAGGTAGTGCATGCCTATCTGCCGCCCACGCTTTTCTTCGCACAGGCCGATCACGGCACCGACATAGTCCTGTGGCACGAGAATATCGGCCTGGATAATGGGTTCACGCACCGCGGCAATCTTGTTGGCCGCAGGCATCCGGGCCGGGTTCTCGAGTGTCATGACCTCGCCGCTGGTCAACTCGACCTCATAGACCACGGTCGGCGATGTCGTTACCAGGTCGACATCGTATTCCCGCTCCAGGCGCTCCTGCACGATTTCCATGTGCAACAGGCCCAGAAAGCCACAGCGGAAACCAAAACCGAGCGCCTCGGATGTTTCCGGTTCAAAGTGCAGGGCGGCATCGTTCAATTGCAGTTTCTCGAGCGCTTCGCGCAGGTCCGGGTAATCATCGGCCTCGCTGGGGAACAATCCGGCAAATACCCGTGGCTGCATGGTTGCAAAACCCGGTAAGGGTTTATCCGCTGGTGTCCGCGCCAAGGTGATCGTATCGCCCACCGGGGCGCCGTGAATGTTCTTGATGCCCGCAACCAGGAATCCCACCTCACCGGCTGACAGGACATCGCGCAGTTTTCGTTTCGGGGTGAACACACCGACCTGGTCCACCTGGTGCTCGTTTCCCGAAGACATCAGCTTGATCTTGTCCTTGGTGCGTACGCTGCCTTCGACCACCCTGATCAATGACACGATACCCAGGTAATTGTCGAACCACGAATCTATGATCAATGCCTTGAGCGGGGCCTGTTCATCACCGGTCGGCCGGGGAACGTCCCGGATCAATCGCTCCAGAACTTCGGCAACACCGTGGCCCGTCTTGGCGCTGACTTCCAGTGCGGTCCGGGCTTCGATTCCAATGATGTCCTCGATTTCCTGCTTGACCCGTTCCGGGTCGGCCGATGGCAGGTCGACCTTGTTCAGCACGGGGATGACTTCCAGGCCGAGTTCCACTGCCGTATAACAGTTGGCCACGCTCTGGGCTTCCACCCCCTGGGCGGCGTCCACGACCAATAAAGCGCCTTCACAGGCAGCCAGGGAACGTGAAACCTCGTAGGAGAAATCGACATGGCCGGGTGTATCGATGAAATTTAGGTGATAGACCTGGCCATCGGCTGCCTTGTAGTCCAACGTCACGCTCTGGGCCTTGATCGTAATACCACGTTCGCGCTCGATATCCATCGTGTCGAGCACCTGCGCGGACATTTCACGCTCGGTCAATGCGTCACAGATCTGGATAAAACGGTCAGCCAGCGTCGACTTACCATGATCGACATGCGCAATAATGGAGAAATTACGGATGTATTTTTGATCCATCTCGTGCTTCAACCACCTACTGCCCGGTAATTGCAAACCTTAATCCGCATATTTCACCAGAATCCCGGAACATGGCGCAGGAGAGATGCAACTGGACGCAGGGCTGGACTGAAGGACATAGCCGTAGCTATGTCCTGAGGGAAGACCAAGTCCAGTTGCATATGAACCAGCCAGGGCTGGGATAGGAATCGAGCCGGGTACAAAATGTGCAACAGGGATTGCTGGATAAAATGACATTTAGTTCAACCGTATTACTTTAGTTGTAGAGAGGCTCGATTCCGTCTGGTGAGATATGCGGGTTAACAGTGAGAGGCCATTCGTTGATCGCAACGAATGGCCTCATCGTCCTCAACCGGTGATTATAACTGGTTATTAAGCCTCGAATAAGATAATTACCGGTTATTGGTTTTGCGAGTCAATTCTGCCACCCGGGCTGAAGGTTATTCCTCTTCCTGCGCACGGGGTGTGTAGGCAATAAAATTGGCCGTTCCGTTGCGCCAGATGCGTAAGGCGACTGCGCGATCGGGCTCAATACCTTCGACCAGCGTGGTAAAGTCGTCCATGTTTGCGACCGTACGGTTATTGATCATCAGGATGACATCACCGGGCCGGAGTCCGGCTCGCCACGCCTCGTCGCTCTCGATGTCGGTGATGACCACGCCACCTTCCGGGTCGCCGAGTTCACGACGCCGTTCAGCGCTGATCGTCGTAACGGCCAGGCCGAGAAGATTGCTTCTCTGGCTGCCGTGATCACTGCCGGCAAGCGCTTCGGCATCGTCACCTTCCAGCGCGTCCAGGGTCACGTCAAAAGTCTTTTCCTTGCCATTCCGGCTGACCAATACAGTGGCTTCTGTGCCCGGCGGGTTGGCGCCTACCAATGGCGGTAAATCATTCCACGTTTCGATCTCCTGGCCGTTGAACTCCAGGATCACGTCACCGGGCGCGATTCCGGCGCGGTCGGCCGAGCCGTCTTCGGTCACGTCATTGACCAGAGCGCCTACAGGCCGTTCGAGATCCAGCGCTTCCGCCATCTCGCGGGTTACGGCACCGACCACCACGCCCAGCAAGCCACGTTCGACCTTGCCGGTTTCACGCAACTGCTTCGCGGTACTGGCCGCAACCTCGACCGGGATCGAGAAAGACAGGCCGATGTAACCACCGCTGGAACTGAGAATCCATGAATTGATACCGACAACTTCACCATCCATGTTGAGCAAGGGCCCACCGGAATTGCCACGGTTGATCGCCACGTCGCTCTGGATGAACGGCACGTATTGCTGCGCGCGGTTGCTGCGGCCCTTGGCGCTGACGATGCCGGCCGTTACGCTTTGCTCAAAATTGAACGGTGAGCCAATCGCGGCCACCCACTGGCCTGCCTTCAGTGACTCCGACTCACCCATGCGCAGGTATGGCAACGGCTCGTCAGCGTCGATCTTCAGCACGGCGATGTCGCTGGCCTCGTCCGAGCCGATCAACTTGGCCACAAACTCATGACGGTCGGCCATCCGCACGATGATCTCGTCCGCATCCTCAATTACGTGGTGGTTGGTCAGAATGTAACCATCCGGACTGTAGATAAAACCGGACCCTGCCCCTATGCGATCAGGCTGACGTGGTGTTTGTCCATCGCCATCCGGTATATCGAAATAGCGCCGGAAAAATTCTGGTATTTCCGGGTGGTTTTCGCCACGTTGCCTTCCGGTACGGTCGGCTGACTGCGGGTTTGAATTACCAAATTGCGTTACGCGGATATTGACCACGGCCGGGGCAGCCTTTTCCACCAGTTCGGTAAAGTCAGGCAGACCGCTGACTTTTGCAGCCAGCGGCATGCTCATGAATATCACCATCAGCGCCAATAAGCGCACTGTAGTTCTCTGTTTCATTTTCTTCTCCGAAATAAATAACAATAGAAATCTTTTTTCGCCATATGTGATCACAGATGGCTTGGACCTTTAATCGGCTGCAACCGATAGCGCAATCTCGTTAGCGATGGATTTCACGGTAACCACAGGCACCTCACCAATCACCGTTATGCGCAAACCGCCCTGGTCACGGACGAAGGCGTAGTTCGTACCCAGTTTGCTGATACCCGGTTTTACCGCGTTACCCTTGTCCTTCTCTTCGATATAGACCGAAACGGCTGTCAGGCCATCGCTGTAAACCATGTGCTCGTATACCTCGCCAGACCCGGATTTGTGATTGTGTGCGGCCAATTGGAAGCCCGGCGGCAGATTGGCGGGCACCCAACGTGGTGTGCTTTTCGTCACCACGGCTTTTTCCGGGCTGATGGTCTTCATCTTTACAAAATCCTGTTCCTTCGAATCCGACTCGATTTCAGCCAGCTTGACATCCGCCCCGATTGAAAAGTCGGTGAACATCAGCTTGGCCAGCGGTTTGCGTTTCGAATCCAGCAAGACCCATTTCAACAACAACCCGGTTTGCTGTTCCAACCAGAAATCGTAGCCATAGCGGAAATTATCCGCCGGAGAAATACTGACGCGGCGGGCACTGTGGCCGGCAATTCTCGCCAGCCCTCCCGTCTCCAGACGATAACCGTTGTTCTCGCTGTCGATAAGCGACAGCGGTAGTTCCGGGAAATAGGAATTCGCCAGCACCTGGTCTTCAACGACTGAAGCAGAGTCTTCCAGCACGCAGCGCACGCCATTGTGGTCCCTGATAACCTCTCGGTGCGGACCACTGACAGAATACAGGCGTTCGCGAACACCGGATTCATCCACCATGTGCGTGATACGCATGGTTTCGACGTCGCCGCCACGTACATAAACGAAAGTGCCCTGGTAGGTCATTTGCTGCATGGCCTGGACCATGCGTTCCAGCCACTCGCGGGCCTCGTTGGAACTGCCGGCAATCGCCAGGGTGCTAAAACTGGTCAAAACCAGCAGCAACAGGGCTCTGCGCCGTACGGGTATCATTGCTTTTCTGCAGGCTCCGTCACGTTTGCAGCTTGTTTGCCCGGTCGTTGCTCCAGGGCAACTTCATCCGGCTCCGGTTCTACGGATTTGGCCACGATGGGCACAAATGAAACAAAGCCCCGCCGGCCGGCAGTTTGCGCTATCTGGTTATGCCGTAACAGGTAGACGTTCAGTGCATTGCTGTCCGTCTGCCGGGTGGCGTCGAAACTTGCAGCCTGTGATACGACTGGCATGGGCAAGGTGTTGGGGCTGACAAAAGGCTGGTTCGCCTGGTCTGCAACCGCAGCGTCTCCGGCACCCGGGTCCACGGCCTGTGGTGGCGCCGTGACCACGATGGCCAGCAACGCGACACTGGCTGCGACGGCCAGGCCGGACACCGGCTTCAACCACCGGCTTCGGTTCCACACCGAAACCTCCGGCGCGTCCTCCGCTTCCAGAGATGCCGTGATACGAGTTTGCAAACCGGTCACCAACTGCTTGCCGCCCGGTTGGCGGATACAGTCGCGGATCAAGTGGTAACGCTCCCACTTCTCACTCAGCGCCCCGTCTGATGACAACCTGCGTGTCATGAAGATGCTGGTTTCGCGTGACAGTTCACCATCCATCAGTGTGGAAAGATGTTCCAAAGATTCCTTGCTCATTTCTTCTCTTACCTGTGCCGGATACCTGTGCCGGTACCCGTCTGTTATTCCCCGCTGCTTATGTGACCACCAACGAGGGGTTTTAGTTTCTCATCAATGGCTTCGCGTGCCCGAAATATTCTTGAACGCACCGTACCGATCGGGCATTCCATGGTAACGGCGATTTCTTCGTAACTCATGCCATCCATTTCTCTCAGCATGATGGCCGTGCGTAAATCCTCAGGTAATGCGGCAATGGTGCCATACACCGTGCGTTCGATCTCTTCCCGCATCATTTCATTCTCGGGCGTGCTGGTTTCCTTCAGCTTGCTGCTCATTCCGTATTGCTCAGCTTCGACCGCGTCTATGTCGCCGGCCGGCGGTCGGCGGCTTTTTGCCACGATCCAGTTCTTGGCCGTATTGATCGCAATCCGGTACAACCAGGTGTAGAAGGCACTGTCGCCCCGGAACCTGCCAATCGCCCGGTAGGCTTTGATAAATGCTTCCTGTGCGACATCCTGGGCTTCCGAGGAATCAGACACGTACCTGGAAACCAGGCTGACTATGCGGTGCTGATATTTCTGGATCAGCAGGTCGAAGGCGTGTTTGTCCCCCTTCTGGACCCTTTCAACCAGCAATTGATCAACCTTGGCTTCACTCACTGCGCCATGCACTCCGCGTGTTTGTACCGGTCCGACCCGGGCTTGTGTACTCACCGGTGACACGGGCAAGCCATCGTCACGATCAGGACTGACCGCATTCAACGCCCTCATGTGTCCTTACCTTCTAAGTTGAGCATAGCACGACTGATTTCAATACCGACTTGGCAGATATCGCACGCTATGACCTCATCTGTTGGAAGTGGTTCCCGAGACTGTTGCGTGTACATGCCCACCCCGGCGATGCGATAATGAACCCTGTCCTTGTCATTGACACACGAACAAAAAAACAAACCTATGTATTCACTATTGCGCAAAGCCCTGTTCCTGACGGACCCAGAAACCGCGCATGGCCTCGCGCTCGAAAGCCTGAAATTCGGACACAATATCGGTGCCACGAGCATTCTGTGCAAAACGGTCAGGCAACCGTGCACAGTCATGGGTCTTGAGTTCCCCAACCCGGTGGGCCTGGCAGCCGGCATGGACAAGAACGGTGACTATATCGATGCGCTGGGTGGTGTCGGCTTTGGTTTTATCGAGATCGGTACAGTCACACCCCG
>JAPHTE010000481.1 GCA_026196445.1 Lysobacterales bacterium | reverse complement strand
GCGCACGCTACCCGGATGCCTACGAACGTCTGCTGGTGGAAGTCATGCGTGGTGACCCGGCGCTGTTCATGCGTCGTGACGAGGTGGAAGCCGCCTGGCGCTGGATCGATGACATCATCGAAGGCTGGGAAGCTGCCGACCAGCCGGTCGAAGACTATGTCGCCGGCACCTGGGGGCCGACCGCTTCTTCGCTGATGCTGGACCGGGACGACCGCGCCTGGTTCCCCGATTGAACGATGGCGGGACTGGTCGGATTCCACGCCTTTGATAGCCGATTGGCGGCGTCACATGCCGCCGCGAACCTGCTTGCCAGCCAGCTCGAGGCCGCATTGGCGCAGCAGCCGCTGGCCTCGCTGGTCGTCAGCGGCGGTTCGACACCGGGGCCCTGCTTTGCACATTTATCCAGCAAGCCGCTGGACTGGCCGAAGGTTATCGTCGTGCCGAGCGATGAGCGCTGGGTGCCGGCAGAAGACCCTGCCAGCAACGAAGGCCTGATCAGGCGCCAGTTGCTGCAGGGCCGGGCCAAAGAAGCCCAGGTGCTGTCGTTTTTTCGCGAGGGGATGACCCCGGACCAGGCGCCCGGGGTGATCGCACACGACCTTGGGCAGCTTCCCGTTCAATTCAGCGCTACATTGCTGGGTATGGGTGAAGACGGGCATTTTGCCTCGCTGTTCCCCGATTTTTCAGGCCTGGCCGAAGCACTGGATCCCGGTGGCGCTGCCAGGTGTATCATAGTGCAGACCGGTGCCAGCCCGCATCAACGAATCAGCCTGACACTTTCAGCCCTGCTGGATTCAGCAGCGATCGTCCTGTTGATTTTCGGCCAGGCCAAGCGCCGCGTGTTCGAATCCGCCAGCAAGGGTGGTCGTGACTATCCCGTGGCATCACTGTTGCGTCATGTCCGCTGCCCGTTGAACGTCATATGGGCGCCGTGATGAAGGGTGGGTTGAATGAATCCATGGGAGGCATCATTCCCGGCAAGGGCCGGGATGGTGACGATATTGCAGGCGTAACCGGCGTTTAGAAATTCATCTTTTCCAGGAAGGCCTGGAAGCGGGGATCCTCCCTGATGGGATCAAACAGGAACGTCACTCCCACGAATTTCAGGCCGGGATCACGGATAATGTAGCCGCGTTCCAGCCAGCTCATGGCGTTGTCTGCGTCACCCCACTGGGCGTAGACGGCTGCTATCTGGAAGGCCGCCGATTCACCCATTGTACTGATCAGTGTCTGTAATTTGGCTGCCGCCTGCTCTTGCTGTTGCATGTGGTGGTAGGCGATGGCCTCTCCAGCGACCCCCAGGAACCTGTATGGCTCCCTGGAAAACTGGTCCACGGCCTGCTGGTATTCGCCCCGTCTCAAGTGCAGTGAACCCCAACTCCAACGCAGTATCGGCCGGTCAGGATCAATGGCTTCCATCTGCTCAAAAACCTCAAGCGCTTCTTCATAACGTTCACGTGCCGTGAGTGCGTTTGCCAGCGATCGCAGGGCGTCGAGGTCCAGTGGATCCTGTTCCACGACCCGCTGGTATTCCGCAAAAGCCTCGTCGACCTTGCCACGTACAGCCTTGAGCAGCGCCAGTTCAAGCCGGATACTGGTGTCACCCGGCCGCAGGGCAAGCGCACGGTTTAAAGAGGCCTCGGCAGCTTCCCAGTCCCAATCGTGTGATGATTGTATGCCCGCCAGGGCCATGTACCCTTCGGGAAGATTCGGGTTGATCTCCAGCGCACGAAGCGCACAGGTTCGCGCCTTCTCATAGCCTGCCGTGAAATCCGTGTCTTCAAAACCGGTTTTATAATCCAGTGCCGATGCCAGGCCCGCCCAGGCCAGCGCCATGTTCGGGTCCGCCTTCAACGCCCGCTGGAAATATTCAATCGCCCGGTCGTTGCTTTCCAGGTCCCCGCGGTGCAATTCGTAAAGCCCTTTCAGGTAATCGTTATAGGCCGCGCCGGACTCCCTGGACGCCGCAACCGGTTCCACCGCAGTCTGTTGGCCAAGCAGGGTGACCTTCATGGCCCTGGCGACCTCGTTGGCGATCTCGTCCTGCACCGCGAAAATGTCGTTCAGGGTGCGGTCATAGGTCTGTGACCACAGGTGGTAGCCATTATTGGCACTGACCAACTGCGCGGTGATGCGCACCTGTTCGCCGCTTTTTTGCACACTGCCCTCCAGCAGGTTGGCCACCCCCAGCGCATTGCCGATACTGCGCAGGTCTTCGTTGCGGCCCTTGAAGGCGAAGGAGGATGTTCGCCCGGCCACCTTCAGGTCCTGCAACTGGGCCAAAGCATTGAGCAGGTTTTCCGTCAGGCCATCGGTAAAATAGTCCTGGTCCTGCTCAGCGCTCATATCCACGAACGGCAGCACCGCGACCGACTTGTGCGGCTCGGCGCTGGTTTGCCCGGCATTTTGTTCGGTCACCTGCCTCACGGCTGCGGCGTGCTCGGCCTCGCGCGAGGCGCCGAGCATGAACTTGTCATAGGCAAAATAGGCGATCGCCAGCGCCATGACAAAAATGATCAGGTTGTTGAGTTTTTTACCTGTTTGCGGGGTAATGGATTGCGACCGGTCGACCTCTTTTTCACGTTTCAGTCCTTCCGGCGTCAATTCGAAAGCCCAGGCAAAGAACAATACGAATAACAGTCCCACGGCCATCAGCACCAGCACCGTTTTCATGACCCAGTCCGGTGTGCCAAAACTCTCGAACACGAGTTGTAGTACCTGCGCGACCAACCACGCCACGACAATGTAGGCAAAACCTACCTTGATGACATTACGTCGCTTGAGTTCTTGCAATAGGGACAAAATCAGGCTGCCTGCTGAATGGGATTACTATCAAGCGTAGTCGCTGCGCCTGTGAATGCCAAGTTGATTATATAAATGTGGAGTTGCGCCTGGCAGGACGGTGCTCCTGTAAAAGAGCAGTATCGCGACCGGCTGCGCCGGTTGCTTGGAGTTTTCCCGGCAGCCAGCACAGGATCAGCTACACTTAGCTGAAACTGGCTTCATCATTTTTCCAAATTTATATGATCAGGTTCTTTTCAAAAATCAGACAAACACTCATGAGCGAAAACAGGTTCAGCAAGTACATGCTTTACGCCATCGGGGAGATTCTGCT
>JAPHTE010000125.1 GCA_026196445.1 Lysobacterales bacterium | reverse complement strand
TAATTACTGGTTTTATATAATAGTTGACATTGTTTAAATAAGTTTATTTTATCATTATATTATTATACAATATTTATACACTTGCAAGTTTATGGAAACTCTGATTTGAAACGTATGATGCAAAATTCCCGTCACCGGATTGTTACTGTCAATGACTCCATGCAGACGGGTTACCGGTACGTGCTGTCTGAACTGACAGGCTGGAATTTTGACGATGACTTCATACCGCAATTGACACCCAAGCAAATGTTGGCCATGGGGGTCTTTGGCGGAAAATACATGACGGACTGTCAAGATGAATTTCCCGCGGACTGGTTCAAAAACGCCAGGCTCAGCCCGCAGGGTCATGATGCCAGTCTCAATTTCTTCCAGGTAAGTGCTTCCAAACCTTTGACATACTGGCGTCAGAAAGGCTGGATTCACGAGGACGACCCACGTGGTTGGTTTCAATGGTATTGCCGGTATTTCATGGGACGCAGACATGAAGACGACCAAAGGCAAATCCGCCGGTGGAAGGCCATGCAACGACACGTCGTTCAAATTCGCAAAAACTGTGTCAGGGGTGATTTCTCTTGCCGGCCCAGACAACGACAAGCCGTTTTACAGTGGGCTTACGACTCGAGGCATTTCTAACAGACCTGGGGCGGCTGCTTCACATGCCCCGGCCTGTCCTTAGTCCGCTGAATCCTTGAACAACTCCCTGCCGATCAGCATGCGCCGGATTTCACTGGTACCGGCACCGATCTCGTACAGCTTGGCATCCCGCAACAGGCGGCCGGTGGGATACTCGTTGATGTAGCCGTTGGCGCCAAGGCACTGGATGGCTTCCAGCGCCATCCAGGTCGCTCTTTCGCTGGCGTAGAGAATGACAGCAGCGGCATCCTTGCGGATACCGCTGCCGGCATCGGCGGCCTTGGCGACAGTGTAGACATAGGCCCTGCAAGCGTTCCAGTTTGTGTACATATCGGCCAGCTTGCCTTGCATCAGTTCAAATTCACCGATGGCGCGGCCAAATTGACGGCGTTCGTGGACATAGGGCAATACGACATCCATGCAGGACTTCATGATACCGAGCGGACCACCCGCGAGCACCAGTCGCTCGTAATCGAGGCCACTCATCAAGACCACGATGCCGTGGTCCAGCCCTCCCAGGATATTCTCCTGCGGCACCACGCAATCGTCGAATACGAGTTCGCAGGTTGGTGAGCCACGCATCCCGAGCTTGTCCAGCTTGGGGCTGGTGGAAAAACCCGGCATGTCTTTTTCAATCAAAAACGCCGTGATGCCACGGTGTTTCCTTTCCGGCGAGGTCTTGGCGTAAACAATCAGCACATCGGCATTCGGGCCATTGGTGATCCACATCTTGGTACCGTTGAGGATGTACGAATCACCCTTTTTGACCGCCTTCAATTGCATGCCGACGACATCGGAGCCTGCACCCGTCTCGCTCATCGCCAGTGCACCGATCTGTTCACCGGACACCAGGCCAGGCAGGTACCGCTGCTTCTGTTCCTCGCTGCCGTTGCGGTTGATCTGGTTGACGCACAGGTTGGAGTGGGCGCCATAGGCCAGTCCCACCGAGGGCGAACCGCGGCTGATTTCCTCCATTGCCAATACGTGTTCGAGGTAACCCAGGCCGGTCCCGCCGTATTCCTCCGGGACGGTGATGCCCAATAAACCCAGTGCGCCCATCTTCTGCCAAAGCTCAACGGGGAATGCGTCTTGTTGGTCAATCTCAGCGGCTAGCGGAGCGATCTCAATATTGACGAAATCCTGCACGGACTCGCGGATCATGTCTGCAGTTTCACCGAGCCCAAAATCCAGGTGTGGGTATGTGTTCATGGCGTCTCCCTTTATCAGGATTTCAATTCCTCGATGGCGGCAAAAAAATCGAGGGCTTCAGGGTTTTTGAGGGCATCCCTGTTCTTGACCTCCCGACCGTGGATCATTTTTTGCACGGCGAGCTCGACTTTTTTCATGTTGAGGGTGTAGGGAATGTCCGGCGCTGCGATGATTTTTGCCGGCACGTGCCGTGGTGATGCGTTCTGACGGATATCCTGTCTGATTTTTTGCTGCAGCTTATCCGTCAATTTAATTCCGGATTTTAACTTCACGAATAATATGACCCTTGTGTCGTTTTGCCATTGCTGGCCGACCACGACGCTGTCTTCGATATCCTCTATGCGTTCGATTATGCGGTAAATTTCCGCCGTTCCAATACGCACACCGCCCGGGTTTAACGTGGCGTCGGATCGCCCATACATGACCAGCCCACCCCGTTCAGTGACTTCTATGTAGTCACCGTGGGTCCAGATGCCCGGAAATGCATCGAAATAGGCCGAGTGGTACTTCTCCCCTTCCGGATCATCCCAGAAATAAATCGGCATGGAAGGAAACGGCGCCGTGCACACCAGCTCGCCCTGCCTGCCGACCACGGCCGTACCGTCCTCGTCATAGGCAAAAACTTTCATGCCGAGCCCACGGCACTGGAGCTCGCCCTCGTAGACCGGGCCCATCGGGTTGCCGAGGGCGAAACAGCCATTCAGGTCTGAGCCACCGGAAATGGACGCCAGTTGCAGGTCCTGCTTGACCTCGTCATAGACGAAATGAAAATCCTCCTTCGAAAGCGGCGAACCGGTGGAAAGCAAAGCCTTCAAATGGGCCAGATCAAACCGCTTTCCGGGTTTGAGACCCGTATTCTTCAGGGCCGCGATATAACCGGCGCTGGTGCCAAACACGGAGATTTTCTCGTCCTGGGCCATTTGCCACAGCGCATCGGGTCCTGGATGGAACGGATTGCCGTCGTAGAGTACCAGCGTCGCCCCGACCGCCAATGAGGTGGTCAACCAGTTCCACATCATCCAGCCGCAGGTCGTGAAGTAAAAAATGGTGTCTTCCCGTTTCAGGTCGGTGTGCAATATCAATTCTTTCAGCTGGTGGATCAGCACACCGCCCGCACTCTGGACCATACACTTCGGCAGGCCGGTTGTACCGGATGAATACATGATATACAGCGGGTGCCCGAACGGTAGCTGGGCAAATTCGACTTCTCTGGCATCATTGGCACAAAAATCAGCGAAATGGACCGAATCCCGCAGGCCGCCGAGGTCGGCGCGTTCACGTGTATACGGCACCACGACGACTTTTTCAATGGACGGAATGGCGCTGATGATTTCCGCCACCCTGGCCAGGCTGTCTATGTTTTTGCCCTTGAAATAGTAACCATCGGCGGTAAACAGCACCTTGGGCTTGATCTGGCCAAACCTGTCGAGCACACCCTTGATGCCAAAATCAGGCGAGCACGAAGACCAGCTCGCACCGATACTGGTCGCCGCGAGCATGGCGATAATCGACTCGGGCATATTCGGCATAAATCCGGCGACCCGGTCACCGGCGGTAACACCCGCCTCGCGCAGGGCGGCAGCAAGCTTCGCCGTGGCCGCATACAGCTCTTTGTAGCTCAGGCTCCTGCGCACCTTGTCTTCACCCCTGAAAACCAGCGCTGGCTGGTCATCACGGTAGCGCAACAGGTTCTCGGCGAAGTTCAGACGGCTGCCCGGGAACCACTCGGCGCCCGGGAACCTGGTGAGATCGTCGACCACCTCCCGGTAGCCTTTTGAGGCCTGGATTCCGGCAAAGCGCCACATCTCTGCCCAGAAGTCCTCGATATTTTCGACCGACCACTGGTACAGCGAGCCGTAGTCACCGAACTGAGTACCATGACGCCGGTTCACGTCCTGCATGAACCGGTACATGTTGGATTGCCTGATGCGCTGATCAGACGGTTCCCACAATGGCTTTATCATGGCGCCTCCTGGGGGCCTGGTGTCATGTCAAGCCTATAGTATACGGTTCAGCGAGTCGTGAAGTGGTTGGGCGCAAGGCACGTCTCGCCGGCAATGGCTTGGTCCTTGCCAAGAGGCGTAACACCGCGAACGACCGCTTCACGGCTCGCCCAATGGGAGCTACCCAGGTGCCCCAATACGGCGTTGCAGCCCTTGAAAAGGACATGCCATTTCCTGCGGACTGCGTCTTGTCTTGGGGCATCTGGGTAGCTCTGAACCCCACACTATAGGCTTGACATGGCACTAGAAACTGAAACCCTGCGGAAGTTCCTCCTCCCGCGTGCCTTCGGGGACCCACCACAGGTCAAGAATGGT
>JAPHTE010000218.1 GCA_026196445.1 Lysobacterales bacterium | reverse complement strand
CTACGACAACCTGGTAGCCCGCCTGCGTGACGCCGGCGATTACACCTGGCCGCTGTTACTGAGGCTGATCCTCGCCTTTGAGTTCGCCGAAGCCGGATTGACCAAATTGCGTGGTGAAAACTGGTTTGGCGAAATCCCGTGGGAACCCTGGCAGAAAGGCTTTCCATTTCCTTTTGACCGTTTGTCGACCGACATGAACTGGTTGCTGGCTACCTGGGGCGAGCTGGCATTTGCCAGCCTGCTGGCGCTGGGCCTGTTTACGCGTTTTGCCGCGGTCTCGCTGCTTGTAATCACCGTGGTCGCCACCGCGGCCGTCCACTGGCCCGCCGAATGGAGCAGTCTTGGCGAGTTATGGTCGGGTTACGTGATCACTTCCCAGGGCGAGGGCAATTACAAACTGCCGTTATTGTTCGTGGTGATGTTGTTGCCGTTGATTTTTCATGGTGGCGGCAAATTGTCCATGGACCACGGCCTGCTGATATTGACCGGGCGCACCGGTCTGCTGGACGACCGTACCGCGGGCCTGCAATCCCTTGGCCTGGCTTTTATCGTGCTGGGCCTGGCGACCGTCTGGGTCGAACCGTCCTGGGGTATTCCCCTGTTCATCGCAGGGATTGTGGCGATCGTGGTGCCAGAATTCAGCAGTAAAAAATAGGGCCTGGTGAGTTAAACATCTAACCCTGTGGCTTCTTGAACGGTAACGCGAGCGGCTTCAACTCGTACCCATGCTGACGTAGCAGCGCGAGCAGCCCATCTTCACCGACCAGGTGCAAGGCACCCACTGCAACGAACACTGTTCTGTCAGCCAGATGCGGCAAAATGGATTCGACCATGCGCCTGTTCCGGTCATGGATACCCGTTTGCATGAAATACTCTTTCGCCTCCTGGCCTGCTTCCTGCAGATGTTCATCAGACAGTGACTGCAAATCGGCCAGGTTGTTTTCCAGGTATGCATCGACCATCTGGTCATGGGCCTCGCCCACCTGGTCAAATTCATCAATGGCCTGGTCCAGCAATGACAACTGCATGTCCACCGGCATGTTTTCCAGGAACGACAGTTGCTGTTCGAGGGTCTCCAGCCCCACCACCTGCAAACCACTGCCCGATGCCCTCAGCGACAGGGACAGGTCCATGTAGAACCCGGTAATTGGCGGCGGCGTACTGAGTGTCATCATCGCCGCCCAGGGTTTCATCCGGTTGATAAAGGTGGATGGTACGCCGTAAGCGGACAAGGCATTGGTGAGGCTTGCAAATCGCCCTGCGCCAATGACCGCTTCCAGGCTATGGCCCGCCGGCAACCGCATATACTCGGTCAGGCGCGCGAGGGTTGGCAGGTCCGGTACCATTTCCATGGCGTACACCTGGCTGTCTTGGAGCCTCCTGAGCAGGTCATCAGAAAAATCCAGCACGCGCGGGTCTTCACTGTGTATCGTGCCCAGCAGGTGGCCAATCGTCTGCCCGTCCTTGTTGATTGACCAGAACAAGGCCTGGTCGGTATCCGGGCCAGCATGGGCATTGACCATCCAGCAGGCAAAAACCAGCCACACGAAAATCGCCGGTGTTCGGAATGGTCGCCGCACGTGTTTTATGGATGGTATTTTGATGCGCATTCCCGTATTCTCGCTGCCTTTGATGCTGGAATCCAATATGCCGCGAATTGTTGACCGTTTCAGGGGTTTCCTACCCGTCGTCGTTGATATCGAATCCGGCGGTTTCAACGCAAAAACTGACGCGTTGCTGGAAATTGCCGCCTGCATCCTGTGCATGGATGATTTTGGCCGTCTCAAGATTGCCGAAACACTGTCAGCCCACGTCGAACCTTTCCCGGGTTCCCGTATCGAGCCGAGTTCGCTGGAGTTTACAGGAATTGACCTCGACGATCCGGATCGCGAGGCAATTTCAGAGCGAGAAGCCATTCAGAAAATCTGCCTGCCAGTCAGGCAGGAATTGCGCGCCACCGAGTGCCAGCGCGCGATCCTGGTTGGCCACAACCCCGCCTTCGACCTGTCGTTCCTGGCAGCCGCCGTCGCCCGCGTCAATTACAAGCGCAACCCTTTCCATCCCTTTAGCTCCTTTGACACCGCCACACTCGGTGGCCTCGCCTTTGGCCAGACCGTGTTGGCGCGCGCCGTCCAGGCAGCGGGTATCGATTGGGACGAATCGGAAGCCCACTCGGCGGAATACGACACCATCAAGACCGCGGAATTGTTCTGCAACATCGTCAATCGCTGGAAGCTTCTGACAGAATCCCCGGACGAAGACGCGGAAGATTTTTACGGGTCTCCTGATTAACCGTAATCACATCGTCATCCCGGAATTCGCGCAGCCTAAACCACATCGTCATCCCGGAATTCGCGCAGCGAATATCCGGGATCCATTTTTCTGCGAGAGCAGTGCCTCGTTGCAACCCGGCTTCCACCTCACTGCCCGATAGTTTGCCGGTGTGGGCTCCTGGCACTGCAGCCCTTTGGGCTACCCGCTCCTTCGAGCCGTCTTAACGGGGCCGGCCTCACAGGGCGTCCTGCCCTGGTCGTCCTGCATTGGACATCCCGTCCAATGCGCCCCTTACGACTCTCAGGATTCGGTGCG
>JAPHTE010000027.1 GCA_026196445.1 Lysobacterales bacterium | reverse complement strand
GGGCACGGCGACCGCCGTCGAGGTGCCACAGGCGGCGACGTCGGTGAAACTGGTGACGGGTTTCGTTTTCAATTCGGGGTTCGTTTCCCGCTCGTAGCCATTCAGCGAAAACCGATCTGACCGCGCGGTTTCACCCACCACCATGATCATGAGTTCGCGGTTAATGTCCCCCGGCGGAATTTTCGCATCCTGGCCGAGGGGTTGGACGGGGCCACCGGCCAGGCTGTGTCGTTTCCTGGCGAAGGTGTAGACCGAGTACAGCGGGGTCACCGGGTTGGCATAATAGCGCAGCACCTTGTGCTCACGTATGAAGCTGGCGTAAAAATCGCCAAACACGAGGGCCTGAGACACCATCAGGCCCAGGGCAGCGGCCATCAACGCCAGGCGGGTGAGCAGCGCTCGCCCGGCGCTGGCCGGCCGAATACGGATACGCCACAACAGCACCGACGGCAGCACGAACAGCAGGGCCAGGTACAAGGCCAGTTGCGGTGCAAGCAGGTCACGCGTTTCGGCCAGGTCGGTCGAAACCGCGTTCAGGATCATTTCGCGATCGATGACCACGTTGTAGCTGTCCATGAAATAGCCGCTGACCGCAGCTACCAGGAAAAACAGCATAAAGGCAGGTTTCAGCAGGTGGCGAAAGGAAAATAGTGACAGGAATACGACCGTTATGCAAAACAGCGCCACACCCAGTGAGAAGACGTGCAAAGTACCTGCCGGTGCGCTGGCGAAGGTGGCATACAGGTTGCGGAAAAAGGCGAAGTTGGCGAACAGGGTGATAAATAACGCAGATGTCAACACCAACTGGCTGGTGCTCCACTGCCGTGTGCGTGGCCGATGTTTACTCATTTTCCACCGCCTTGGGCGCAGGCCAGTTCCAGGGACGGAACAACATGAACAGGCCCAGTGCACCGAACCAGCAAATGGCCAGCGTCCACAGGTCGTGTGAAATGAAATGAGCCCCGCGTAATTGCTGTCCCAGGGCGAACAGCGTTCCCACGACCAGGCCAGGCAGCAGAAACAACCAGCGTACACGTGCGTAAAGGTAAGCCGCAAAATACGCCGCGACCATCCCAAAACCCCCGGACGCGTGTCCCGACGGGAAACAACCGCCGGAATCGGCGCCGCCAAAGCCGTAGCTGAGGGTGTGATGGTAAATGTAGTCACCACCGTAGCGGGCCAGGTCCCACGGGCAAGGCGCCAGGCTGGCGTGCTTCATCTTGGCGATGATGGCGGGCAGCACCGCCATGCAGGTCAACAGGTAGGTTAACGGCCGGCGCCAGCGGCGTAACGCCGCCACCTTAAAACTCGCCAGGATCAGAAGGAACAGGGTCAGGCCTGCCATGAGCACCATGCGCTTGCCGTAATGGTGCATAACCACGTAGGTCAGCCAGTGGTGGCGCAACGACCAGTATCCGCCTTCGGCGGCGTACCAACGGTCGGTCAGCCACAGCTCGAAGCCGGTGGCTTCAAGCAATATGGCCAACACTGCCAGCGCCGCGAGCGGAAGCAACAGGTGGGTGATCCAGAAGCGCAGGTCTGGCCGCCAACCGGATGCTGGAATGGTTTCTGTGTTCAATGATCGGGTCACGGTTTTAGAGAAGCCGGAATTTTAGTCCTGCGCTCGTTAAACTTCCGTCAGCGGGGCGACAAGTTCTCGTTAAACTTCAAATATAATGAGCGGCCAGTTTCATTTTCCGGGTCGGATCACGACCAAAAATATGAACCTGGCCCCTTTATCGAATTTCGCAGCAGTTTCTCGCCACGAATCCTTATTCTTCGCAATCGCCAATGCGCTTGCCTTCCCAGGTCATCGTAAAGCCCATTTCCTGGCCGCCGTAATTGGCGGTCATCGAACCGTTGCCCGACAACGTGTCGCCGTGGGAAGTAAACTCCCATTGGCCCTTCATGGCCGGTCCGCCCTCGCTTGGGCATTCGATCGACCACCTGGCGGTATCACCGCCCATTTCCACGTTGGAGAAATTGCACGGGTTTTCCTCGTCCATGTTGAAATGGTCCGGACTGAGTTCGGATTCCTTAACGCATTCCGTGGCCGTGAATGTCTGTGGCGTGGGCAACATGGACATGGTCATGGTGGAGGTCATCTCCCATTTGCCCGGCGTGATCGATACGCCCTGGGCGTTAGCAGAGACAACAAAAATCATGGCGGTGAGGCCGCATAACAATGCAAAAAATTTCATATTGAATCCCTTCCGGTGATTGCTGAAAAGCAGGTTTGAGTATAAAAGAAAATGAGGCCGGGTTCATTTGGAAACTAAATGGACCCGGCCTGTTATTTCAATAATTACTCGAACGGTGTCGGCGGGGGTGTCAGCGCCGTCGAAGGCGGCAGCACCGGTAGCATGAACGTGGGTTGTTCACCGGTCAGTGTCTTCAGGAACGCGACGATTTTGTCGATTTCACCGGGCTCGTATTCCTGGCCCAGTTGCAGCTTGCCCATGGTCTCCACGGCCTCGGCCAGCGTGGCCGCGCCGCCGTCGTGGAAGTACGGGTAGGTCAGCTCAACATTGCGCAGGGTCGGCACCTTGAACTTGAAGCGGTCGGCGTCGTTGCCGGTCACAGCGGCCAGTCCCTCGGCAGGGTTGCTGGTTACATAAGGGGCGACCAGGCCCATTTTCTGGAAGGAAGTTCCACCCAGTGCCGGCCCCATGTGGCAGGCGATGCAGCCGTTGTTCTTGAACAACTGGTAACCGGCCAACTCTTTTTCAGTGATCGCGTCGGCGCTACCCTTCAACCACAGGTCGAAACGGCTGTTGGG
>JAPHTE010000017.1 GCA_026196445.1 Lysobacterales bacterium | reverse complement strand
TTGCAGTAACCCAGCTCCAGCATCATTTCCATGTCGTAGCGGGTGCGTTGTTCCAGCCGTTGGGCCTCGACCAGTTGCTGGTTCTCGCGCTGGTGTGCGAGCCGTTCCTGCAGTTCTTCACCGATCGCCGCGACCGCGTCGATCACCGTCTGGCGCGGTGTCACGTAGTGCGACTTGGGGAAAATGGTCACCCGTTGCATTTTTTGCTCGACCTCGCCGGTCAACGGGTCGAAACGGGAGATGGATTCGATCTCGTCGTCGAACAGTTCGATGCGGATCGCGCGGATCTCTTCGTCGCCGGGGAATATATCGATGACCTCGCCGCGCACCCGGTAGGTGCCGCGGCGCAATTCCAGGTCGTTGCGGCTGTACTGCATCTCGGCCAGGCGGCGCAGGATGTTGCGCTGGTTGATGATCTCACCCACAGTCAGGTGCAATACCATGCTCAGGTACTGGGTTGGGTCACCGAGACCGTAGATGGCCGAGACGGTTGCCACGATGATGGTGTCACGCCGTTCCAGCAAGGCCTTGGTGGCCGACAGACGCATCTGCTCGATGTGCTCGTTGACCGAGGCGTCTTTCTCGATATAGGTATCCGAGGACGGCACGTAGGCCTCGGGCTGGTAGTAGTCGTAGTAGGACACGAAATACTCGACCGCATTGCGTGGGAAATAGCTGCGGAACTCGCCATACAACTGCGCCGCCAGCGTCTTGTTGGGCGCCATTACCAGGGTTGGGCGTTGCAGTTCCTGGATGACGTTGGCAATGGTGAAAGTCTTGCCCGACCCGGTCACACCCAAAAGCGTCATGTGCTGCATGCCGCCGCGCAGGCCCTGCACCAGCGCGTCGATCGCCTGCGGCTGGTCCCCGGCTGGTTCGTAGTCACTGAAAAGCTTCAAGGATTTGTTTTTCAAAGTCAGGGCCTGGTCCTGTTAACGGGCCCTGGTTCTTTGTACCGGGCCAAACTTGTTATTATAGCGCCCCTTTCAAGCCCGCAAGCCATGTGTATCACGCGGCTTTGGAACAAGCTGGGTGCGACCATCCAGATGTCGCTCGTGGCCGAAATTCTGCCAGCCAGGTAATTGCAGAAATCGTATAGAAAGTTGCGCAAACACGCGTTTACAACTGCTATCATTACCATTTTGGGGGTGGAGGAAAAGAACAACTTCTCCTCCGCCTTTGACCGCGGTGTGCCATGGACGCACACCGTTTATTGTTTGTAGTTTAGGGGATCGTAAGGTGCCAATTAAAATCTCAAACCGGGTTGCCCAGATCAAGCCGCCGGCAACCATTATGGTCGGCATGAAGGCCATGGAATTGAAGGCCAGGGGCCACGACATTATTTCGCTCAGTTTTGGCGAGCCGGATTTTGAAACGCCTGACCACATCAGGCAGGCTGCTGTTGACGCTATCTGGAGAGGTGAAACCCGCTACCCGCCGGTGGACGGTACACCGGCCCTCAAAAATGCGATCATCCACAAGCTCAAGAAAGATAACCAGCTTGAATTCGACGCCAGGCAGATTTTCGTGTCCAACGGCGCCAAGCAAAGCCTTTTCAACCTGCTGGTCTCGCTGCTCAACCCGGGTGATGAAGTTATCGTGGGTGCACCGTACTGGGTGTCCTACCCGGACATGATCAAGATCGCGGATGGAAAGCCGGTCATCCTGACGTGCACCACGGAAACCGACTTCAAATTCAAGCCCAAGCAACTGGAAAACTCGATTACCGAACACACCCGTTTGCTGATCCTCAATTCGCCATCCAACCCGACCGGCAAGGTATACAGCGCCGATGAGTACCGCGCACTGGCAGATACACTGCTGGAACACCCCAAGGTCATGGTGGTGTGCGACGACATTTACGAGCACATCTACTGGGGTGACGAACCTTTCCACACCCTGCTGAACGTATGCCCGCAACTCGCCGACCGCACCGTGATCATCAATGGCGTTTCGAAGGCCTACGCTATGACCGGGTGGCGTATTGGTTACGCCGCGGGACCGCAGGAACTCATCACCGAGATGCGCAAAGTGCAGGGCCAAAGCACCTCGGGCGCCTGCTCGATTTCCCAGGCCGCGGCAGTTGCAGCGCTGGAAGGCCCGCAGGATTGCATAGTCGAGATGCGCACCGAGTACAAGCGACGTTACACCTGGCTGCTGGAAGCCCTGAACGGGATTGAAGGCGTCGAATGCGAACCGAGCGATGGCGCATTCTATGCCTTCCCGTCATTCGCAGCGATCATCGATGGCATGGACGATATCCGCGACGACGTCGAACTGGCGGCCTGGATGCTCGAACACGCTGGTGTCGCGATGGTTCCCGGAACCGCCTTCGGCGCGCCCGGCCACCTGCGTCTTTCCTACGCGACCAGCATGGAAAACCTCGAGGAGTGCGTGCGGCGCATCAAGGCGGCGCTCGGACAATAAGCCAGCCATTTATAAATGTCATCCCGGAATTTGCCCAGCAAATATCCGGGATCCATTTTGCAGACGGATCCATCTTGCCGGTTACGATTGAGCCTACTTACAAGTAACCCCCACTCTGCCCTACCACCATCCAGGGCACATTGCCATTTCCCGCGGGACTTCGGAGCACTAACCTCACGGGATGAACACAAGGCACCGGCGAGGCGTCACCGCATTCGAACTGATGGTCGCAATGGCCATCGTCGCCATCCTGTTGTCCACCGGCGTGCCGGCGGTCAAGAACTACACCTGGAACCTGCGGTTGCGCACGGCGATGGACACGCTGCAAACGGATTTGAACCTGGCCCGCGCCCAGGCCATCAGCCATAACACGGCCATGGTGATCTGTCCCGCCGAGAATGTTGACGATTGCGCCGGTACGTCCCGCTGGCAGGGTGGCTGGATGGTTTTCAGAGACCTCAATGGCGACCACCACCGGCAAAGCGGGGAGGCATTGGTCAAACATGCAGGGGCGTCCGAGTTCGTGGACATTCGCAGTTCGCGGTCACGCAGTTACCTGCGTTTCCATCCCAATGGCAGTGCCCCGGGCAGCAATATCAGTATCGTGTTCTGTGACGGGCGTGGTGCACGTTATGCGGGCAAAATCCTGGTGTCGAATAGCGGCCGGATCCGTTCCGAGACCGGTGGCATCGAGGCAACTTTAAATTGTCCTTGACTCACCCTGCCAAAGTACGGAAAATACCGCGCCTTAGATATTCCCCGGTAGCTCAGTTGGTTAGAGCGGGTGACTGTTAATCACTAGGTCGTTGGTTCGAGTCCATCCCGGGGAGCCAAATTCAGTAACAGGGACAGGAACTTAGCGAAATCGTTGAGTTCCTGTTTTTCATTGCGTTCATTTCGTTCACCAGGTGGTCAACCTGGGAAGCTATGCGATCAGGATGATCAGGTTGTTTTATTTGCGAGCACTGTTAAATCTATCAGTTGCGCCTTGTTGCCAAAGCCGCGTAACTTAGGTACCGCACCCTGAGAGATTG
The DNA here is from genome assembly GCA_026196445.1 of Lysobacterales bacterium. Lineage (GTDB taxonomy): Bacteria > Pseudomonadota > Gammaproteobacteria > Xanthomonadales > SZUA-36 > SZUA-36. The sequence continues at coordinate 429 of JAPHTE010000017.1, read as the reverse complement.
TCACAGTACGGATCTTAACCCCAGTTACACGGATGTCCCCCAAGTACAAGGATGCTGGCAACTCTCAGGGTGTTTTTACGTCTGCGCGATGCCTTCTTCAGAAAGCGCAGATGGTCAATTGTCCTGCTCCCAACTGAAATTGCGTGGTGAGAGTACCGCAGGCTTGGATCAATCTGCCGTGCTGCCTGCCATACATATTTAACAACCTGTTAATTGCGATTTTGATAGACTCGCGCTTTCACCATTCATTCAGAGGACAGAGATGAGAAACTTCGTTAAATTTACTATCACGGTGTGCCTGGTGATGGCAGCATCATACGTGCACGCCGGGAAAACCGCCGGAACACATGTCGACGACAGCGTATTGCATTCCAAGGTCAAGGCCGAACTCATGGCCGATAATTTCTTCCGCGGCATGGGTATCAACGT
>JAPHTE010000126.1 GCA_026196445.1 Lysobacterales bacterium | reverse complement strand
CGCGTGGTCAACGAGGCATTTCAACTGGCGCAAAGCGGACGCCCCGGCCCCGTGTTGATCGACCTGCCCAAGGATATGTCGATGGGTGCGGGTGAAACCCTTTACACCAAGGCGCCGCCCTTGCCGCCGGCGCGCAAGCCAGACGCCCAGGCCATGCAGGCGGCCAGCGAGATGCTGTCCAGGGCACGGCGACCACTGGTGATCGCCGGTGGCGGTATTGCCATTTCCGATTCGGTCATGGCATTCCGTGATTTTATCGAGCGCACCGGTCTGCCGGTGACATCCACCCTGAAAGGCCTGGGTGTGATACCGACGGACCACCCGAATTACGTTGGCATGCTGGGGATGCACGGCAACGGCGCTGCCAACCACACGGTCCAGAATTGTGACCTGCTGATGGTGGTCGGTGCACGGTTCGACGACCGGGCGACCGGTCACTTGTCGCAGTTTGCACCTTCTGCGCGTGTCATCCACCTCGATATCGACGCAGCAGAAATTTCCAAGTTGCGCAAAGCGGACCTCGCCATCGTCAGTGAGTTGAAGCCAGCCCTGGAAGGCATCCGCCCTGCCAACAAGGCCAATGAGACCTGGTGCGGCCAGTGCCGTGGCTGGACAAAGGAGTTCGGCTGGCGTTATGACGCACCGGCCAAGGGTATCTATGCACCGAAATTGTTGCGAGACCTGTCCCGCGCCAGGGAAAAAGACGTGGTCATCACGGCCGATGTCGGGCAACACCAGATGTGGGTTGCTCAACACTGCAGATTCAACGACCCGCTGGAATTCATATCCTCCGGTGGCCTGGGCACGATGGGTTACGGGGTGCCGGCCGCCATCGGTGTCAAGACGGCCATGCCTGAAAAGACCGTGGTCTGTGTCTCCGGTGATGGTTCGATCATGATGAACGTACAGGAACTCGCCACGATCAAGCGTTACGGCATCGACGTCAAGATCATCGTGCTGGATAACTCGGCGCTCGGCCTGGTGCGCCAGTGGCAGGAGATATTCTTCGACGGCAACTACAGCGAAGTCCACCTGGACGACAACCCCGATTTCGCCGGTGTTGCCAGGGCCTTTGGTATCCAGGCGAAAAGCATCGACAAACCCGCAGAGGTCGGTGACGCGCTCGAGTGGCTGCTCGACAGCGAGGGTGCGGCCCTGCTGCACGTGTCCATCGACTCGATGGAAAACGTCTGGCCGCTGGTGCCGCCAGGTGCGCCCAACCACAAGATGATGAGCGCGAAATCAGGAACAGGGAGCAGGTAACGACATGGATTACACATTGCATATTCAACTCAGCAGCGCCGAAGGGGCGGTGATCAGGGCCCTGGGGCTGGTGGAGCGCAGGGGATTTTCGATCAGGCAATGCGCGGTCGGTGAACCCGACGGCGCCGGCCGTGAACTGGACGTGACGGTGACCTCGACCCGCTCGGGGGACTTGTTGAAACGCCAGCTCGAGCGTCTGCACGACGTATTTTTTGTTGAATTGATGCCCGCCGAACCGGCCGCGCAGCCAAGGCCGGATATCCGGCCGGTAACCAGGAGAACTTAGATGAGCCGCACAATCCAGATTTTTGACACGACGCTGAGGGACGGGGAGCAGAGCCCCGGATTCAGTATGACGTTGGGCCAGAAGATGCGGGTCGCCCGGGCGCTGGCCGACCTCAAGGTCGATATCATAGAAGCGGGCTTTCCCGCCGCGTCACCTGGTGATTTCAACGCGGTCAGGACGATCGCAGGGGAAATCAAGGGGCCGGTCATCGCCGGTCTTTGCCGTACGATACCGGGTGATATCGAGAGCGCGATCAAGGCATTGGAACCGGCGGAAAAGTCCCGTATCCACACCTTCATAGCGACCAGCCCAATCCACCGCGAGGAAAAGCTCGGTATGAGCCGGGGTGAGGTGGTCCGTCACGCGGTCAACGCCGTCAGGCTCGCAGCATCAGCCTGCGATAACGTGGAGTTTTCTGCCGAGGACGCTATTCGCACAGAACGTGGATACCTGGCCGAAGTGCTGCAAGCGGTGATCGAGGCCGGCGCCACAACGGTCAACATACCCGACACGGTGGGTTATTCCACGCCATCGGAGATGTACAGCCTGTTCAGCTGGTTATGCAGCACGGTTCCGGGTATCGAAAACGTTACGGTCAGCACGCATTGCCACAACGACCTTGGCCTGGCAGTGGCCAACTCGCTGGCTGCCGTTGAGGGTGGGGCAACACAGATTGAATGTGCGCTCAACGGAATTGGCGAGCGGGCCGGAAACTGCGCGTTGGAAGAAGTCGTCATGGCCTTGCGCACGCGTGCTGACCACTACGACGTGAAAATCGGTGTTGATTCAACCCGCCTGACCACCGCCAGCCACCTGTTGGCTGCCGTGACCGGTAATTTCGTGCCGCGCAATAAGGCCATCGTCGGTGAAAACGCCTTTGCACACGAAGCGGGTATCCACCAGCATGGCATGCTGGCCGCCGCCGAGACCTATGAAATCATGAAACCGCAGGATGTCGGTTTACGTAAATCACAACTGATCCTTGGCAAGCACAGCGG
>JAPHTE010000450.1 GCA_026196445.1 Lysobacterales bacterium | reverse complement strand
TCTCAGCGACCTATACAATATAGACAAATTTGGCTATTTAGTGTGGAAAAATACAAAATCATGCCGGTGGGGGGCGCGCAAATGAAAATTCTGTTGCTGGTCACGATGATGCTGACTTTTGCATCTTTGTGTATACCTGCCCAGGCGGAAAGTATCAGCCTGTCCTATGTCGATGTCGATTCCGTGCATCAGACCTTAACCATTGATTGCAATTCAACTACCGAAGACCTTCGCCTGGCAGCCGAGCTGTTGGCCGAAGACGGGGTTGAACGCCTGCTGCTGGATGAATCGTCTTGCAGCCTGGCGGATATCGCGGGTGCACTGGCGGCAGCGGCGCCCGGGTCTGCGGCTGACATCGCACTGGCACTGGTCGCACTTGCACCCGATGAGCAGGAAGAGATCGTCGCGGCGATCGTTGCCGTCACAGGCGTGAACCAGGAAGCGGTTTATGCCGCGGTTCATTTTGGCCCGCCCGGTGTTGGCCTCGGGTTGACGGAAGACGAGCCGGTCGCAAGTAAGAATTAGAGTTTGGGCGGTTATTGGATCAAAAATTTCAATAGCTCAATACAACACTAAATTGAAGGAAAGGGACACTTCATGATAAGGGTGAGCAAATCCCACAGGGTGATGCCCGGTTTGATACCGGGTCTTGCACTGTGCCTGTTATTGCTTCCATGCCTGGTCTATTCGCAGCAGTATTATGATCCGGGTATCCAACAGCGTTCGATCCACCGTAAACCGACCGCTTACGAAGCCGAGGGCGTACGTCTTGGCAGTTTTATCCTGAAGCCGGCGGTTGAACTGACACTCGAGCACAACAACAACATTTATTACATCGATGAAACAAAGGTCGCTGACACCCTGTTTCACATCCAGCCAAAACTGGCACTGGTCAGTGACTGGGGCCGGCACGCACTGAACTTTGACGCTGGTGCGGACATCGCCCGTTACAGCGATTACGGTGATGAAGATTACGAAGACTGGTGGGTGACACTGGATGGACGCGTCGATGTCAAGCGTGGCAATACGGTCAACTACGGCGCCACGTACAAGCAGCTGCATGAAGAACGCAACTCACCGGACTATGTACATGGTATCAAGCCATCCGAATTCAGCTACAGCGGATTCGACCTCGGCTACGAGCGAAACTTCAACCGTCTGACCGCAAACCTGGGTTATGACCGGTTCGATACCGATTATGACAACAATGTGAACAGTGATGGCGAGATAGTTGATAACCAGGACCGTGACCGTTCACGCGATACGCTGGCGTTGAGGCTCGATTATGAGCGTTCACCCGGACGAAGCATTTTTGTCGGCGGCGCGATCAATAACAATGATTATGACCTGTCAAGCGACAGCGAAGGCTATGACCGGTCCTCGGACGGCTACCGTCTGCAGGCCGGTATCGCCCGCGACCTGACGGGTGTGTTGGTGGGTGATCTTTACCTCGAGTACATCGACCAGCAGTACGATGACGTCCGTTTCGATGACGTCAACGGTTTCGGATTAGGTGCGAGACTGGAGTGGACACCATCAAAAATGACCAGCGTGGGATTTGAATTCCGCAACAGCCCACAGGAAACCACCCAGGTGGGGTCGTCGGGTTATTTCAGCTCCCTGTATGCCATCCGCCTGCAACATGAACTGCGCCGTTATTTACTGGCCAACCTGAGGTTCTCCTACACGGACAACCGCTACGAGGCCAACTTGCAAAGCAGGGATCCGTCCGAAGATCCAAACCGAATCCTGAACAACTCCGACGTAACCCGGGCTGACATCGGGCTGACCTACCTGTTCAGCCGGCATTTCTTCATCAGCGCCGGTTATACCTACGAAAAGCAGGACGCCGATGTTGACGTTTACAATTTCGACACCAACCGCTGGTTCCTGACGCTGGGGCTGGATCGGTAGGACCTGGATTATAAATGGATCCCGGATATTCGCCATGCGAATTCCGGGATGACGGAAGAGCAAACCCGGGCATTCGCCATGCGAATTCCGGGATGAAGGGAAAGGGATTTTGTGCATGGAGGATGGCCTCCCGCAGTGTTGGCCGTCCTTTTTTTGTGACACTATAATGTCCACAGTTGACAAGGCAAAGGATTTGCAGCAATCCATGAAGCAGAAAACCATCCCAAGGCGTTTTTCCCGGCTCTGCCAGCCGGGGCTGCGTGCTTTTGCAGTGTTGCTCGTCGTGCTGTTTTCCCTCCCGGTAACGGCCAGCGAAGAGGCTGCCGTCTCGGTGGACGCGTCCTACCGGCTAGGCGCCGGTGACAAGCTGCAGATCGATGTATTCAACCAGCCCGACCTGACCGGCAACTATACGCTGGATGGCAACGGGAATTTCTCAATGCACCTGATCGGCACCGTCGAGGCCGGGGGCCTGACCGCCGCGGAGCTCGAGCAGACCCTGATCGACAAGTTGAAACCCGATTACCTGGTCAACCCGCGTGTCTCGGTGCAAGTGCAGTCCTACCGGCCGTACTACCTGATCGGTGAAGTGCAACAAACAGGTTCTTTCGCCTACGTGGACGGTATGACCTACATGACGGCGGTCGCGATCGCCGGTGGGTTCACCTACCGGGCCAAGAAGGATCATGTCTTCGTTATCCGCGCCGATGACCCGGACCGCGAAGAGCTAAAGCTGGATATCAGCGAGAAGGTCAGGCCGGGTGACATCATCCGCGTGCCCGAGAGGATGTTCTGATCATGGCGCAGCAGGAATACCCACAACAGGATTACTACGCAGAACCTGACCACGGTGGCGAAGACCCGTTCCCCTTATTCGATTACCTGCAGTTACTGTGGTTCCGGCGCCGGGTCATCGTCGCCGTGACCCTGCTGGTGGCCGTCATCGGTTTTATCCACGTCAATGAACTGAGACCCGTGTACACGGCAACCTCAACGCTGATGATCGGTGCGACCGACACCCAGGTGGTCGACATCAAGGAAGTGTTGAGCCGCGAGTTCTACGGCAACGAGGCCGTGGCCGAAACCGAGGTACTGCGTTCACGCAGCCTGGCGGAGCGGGTGATCGAGGCGCTGAACCTGCTCAGCTACGCCGAGTTCAACCCGGAT
>JAPHTE010000022.1 GCA_026196445.1 Lysobacterales bacterium | reverse complement strand
GGCAGGTTGAGCGGCTCAAAGGTCGCATCGGCAACCTGCAGCAGCAGCCAGGCGCCGACGACATAGCCAATAGCGACCCGAACCACCTTGCGGCGTTTTAATTCCTCGATATAACTACCCAGGTTGGACTGCTTTTCTCCCATGACCCTTCTCTTGTCAGACTGAATGCATTGCCTTAACTATATACGCTGTTATGCGCGCGCGCCGGAAAACGGCTGGATTCACCACGATGACAGGATCCCCGCAGCCGTGTTCTGCCCAGGTGATTGAGCCGGGGTAAGTAGCCAGGGCTTATTGGTGTGGCCAGTCGCTCTAGTTTTACGCCTGACCGCCAAACTGACCCATGAACTGGCGGTAATAACGCAGTTCCTCGATGGACTCCCTGATGTCCGACAGGGCCTCGTGCCGGTTTTCCTTGTCGTATTCCTGCAGGGCATCAGGCATCCAGTGCTGGGCCAGCACCTTGAGCGTGGAAACATCCAGGTTGCGGTAGTGGAACCAGCTTTCGAGTTCCGGCATCAGGCGGTGCATGAAGCGGCGATCCTGGCAAACGCTGTTGCCACACATGGGCGAGACACCTTTCTCCACCCACTTTTCCAGGAAATCTACGGTGGCCAATTCCGCGTCACGCATGCTGTATCGGCTGTTCACGACACGCTGCCAAAGACCGGAATCTGTGTGGTGGCTGCGGTTCCAGTCGTCCATGTCCTTGAGCACTACTTCGGGTTGCTGGATGGCGTGCACTGGCCCTTCATCCAGCACGTTCAACTCGCCGTCGGTGACAATGGTCGCGATCTCGAGGATCGAGTCGTTCACGGTGTCCAATCCGGTCATTTCCAGGTCAACCCAGATCAGTCGTTTGCTTTTTTCGGAGGCCATAAAGAAACTTTGCGTGTTTTTTTAAATAATACCTTTCCCGGGCGGGTTTCGCCATGTTGAATTCAGGGCTTGTTAACACTAACCCGGCGCCACTCCGGGCGGTTACAATATAAAGATGCGCTGCCATGACGAGCCCAAGTGACCATGCATCTTCCAGCCAGGGCGCTGGTACAGGTATCCTATGGCAGCCACGGTGTCGTCTTGCTGGACGACGGTTCCAGCCAACATTGCAAGTTCCGGCGCAAGGTCGGCCGGCCTTACTGCGGCGACGAAGTGGTGGTCGATGTCGCTGACGACGACTCCCTGGTCGTAGAATCCATACGGGAGCGCAGGAACTGCTTCGTCCGTTCTGATGATCGCCAGCGCCGGCGCATTGTCGCCGCCAACCTCGACCGGGTGCTGATCGTCGTGGCCTCGCGTCCCCTGCCCTCACGTGATTTGATGGAACGCTATCTGCTGGCTGTGCACAGCCTGGGCATCGAACCCGTGATCGTATTGAACAAGGTGGATCTGGAGGTCCCCGCCGGCGAAACCGCGGCCGGCACCGAAGTGCTGGCGCATATGCCGGATTACGAAGCCCTTGGCTACACCGTCATCCGTACTTCCTGCAAGGGCGCACCGGGTATCTCAAACCTTCACCCCGTGCTGCATGACCGCACCAGCATCCTGGTCGGTCAATCCGGTGTCGGCAAATCATCGCTGATAAACCAGCTGTTACCCGACCTGGAACTCCAGACCGGCGCCCTGTCCAATGCGACTGGCAAGGGCACCCACACCACGACCACGACCATCATGTACCGGTTCACCGGCGGCGGCTTCCTGATCGACTCGCCCGGGGTATGGGAATACGGCATCTGGAAGCTGGAACCGCACGAACTGGCCGCCGGCTTTATTGAATTCCAGCCGTGGCTCGGGCAGTGCCGGTTCAACAATTGCCTGCATGCCACCGAACCCGATTGCGCCATCAAGCAGGCGGTGGCAGATATCAAAATTCGGCAATGGCGCTATGATGCCTACCTGCGCCTGCTGGAACAGAATGCCTGATCAGACTCTGTTTCCCTTCTTACAACCTGTTCACGGATAAAATCGCGATCAGCCGCGCTGATTGCTCCTGCAGCGCAAGCACCTGAGAAAAATGCTGATTTTGTGTTATTCTGAACACCCCTGAACTACAGACTGCAGTGGAGAAAGACAATGACAAGGATTGTTCTGGCTTTCATGCTTGCTTTTGCATTCCAGGCCGTATGTGCCGATGTGCTGATCATTGATGAAGTGCGCCAGGCAGAGCGCATGGAATTGCCGAAGAACGGGCAGAGCAAAGCGGACATCGAAGCAAAATTTGGTACGCCACTCGAGAGACGTGCAGCGGTTGGCGACCCGCCCATTTCCAGCTGGAAATACGATAAATTCAGCGTTTACTTTGAATATGACCTGGTGCTGTCCACGGTTCTGCACCCCGGTGCCGTCATAGAAGGATAGACGAGGCCACGAAAAAATAGGCACAGGCACGCATCTGCGCTATCCTTGCGCCCTTTAAAGCACTGATAGCCTTAGCCGGATGCCTGACTCAGATACCTCACCAACGCCGGACACGGCGACCCAGGAAACCACACTGAACGAACAGCCGACGCGGGAGATCACCCGCGACGGCGTTCATTACGTATTGCTTGGGACCGCCCATGTTTCACGCACCAGCGTTGAAGCAGTCACGACCATGGCCGCCGAGGGTGATTTCGACGCCATTGCCGTCGAATTGTGCCCGGCCCGCCACCAGGCCCTGACCCAGCAACAGCAATGGAAGGACATGGACCTGTACCGCATTATCCGCGAACGCAAGGCGGCGTTGGTGATGGCTAACCTGGCACTCGGTGCCTACCAGCGCCGCATCGCGGAGCAATTCGGCATCGAGCCCGGCGCTGAGTTGAAAGCTGCCGCAGACGCTGCGCAGGAACACGACCTGCCCCTGCAATTGATCGACCGCGACCTGGCGACCACGCTGAAACGCAGCTACCGGGCAGTGCCCTGGTACAAGCGCATGTTGCTCAGCACGGGTCTGGTAATGAGTACGGTCAGCTCGGATGAGATCGACGAGGAGCAAATCGAAAAATTGAAGGAAGGCGACATCCTGGAATCGACCTTCACCGAGTTTGCCGCCCAATCCCCGGAACTTTACGAGGCCCTAATCACCGAGCGTGATCGTTTCATGGCCGCGCGGCTACGCCAGGAAAACGCAGGTAACGAGGGTAAACACATCTTTGTCGTGGTGGGCGCCGGTCATCTCGAGGGTCTGGCCAACTACCTTGTAAATGATTCTGACGACCCTGCTGTGCAGGTCGAAAAACTGGCCAAACTTCCACCTGCCAAGCGCTGGCCGAAGTTGATACCGTGGATCATCGCTGCGCTGGTCATTACCGGGATTGCAGTTGGCTTTTCACGCAGCCCGGAACTCGGCTGGCGGTTAGTGACAATCTGGGTAGTCGTCAACGGCGGCTTAGCTGCACTGGGTGCAGCGCTGGCCCGTGGCCACCCGCTGACAGTTCTCAGCGCAATGCTCGCAGCGCCGCTGACTTCGCTGAACCCGGCGATCGCCGCCGGCATGGTCACCGGACTGGTTGAATCCTGGCTGCGCAAGCCCAGGGTATCCGACCTCGAGAAACTGCGCGATGACGCAACCACGATAAAAGGTTGGTTCAAAAACCCCGCGACACGTATTTTGCTGGTATTCTTTTTCTCGAATATCGGCTCCGCCGTGGGTACCTGGGTGGCGGGGTTCCAGATCGTTGATGCCCTGAGCTGAGTAGCAGCCGGGCATAGCTTTACAAGCACTGCCGTGAAAATTGGACCGTATACATTAGCCAACCCCATTGCACTGGCGCCTATGGCCGGCGTCACCGATCGTCCGTTCCGCCAGCTTTGCCGAGAACTGGGCGCGGGCTATGTAGTCAGCGAGATGGTTACTTCCAACCCGCAATTGCGACACACACGCAAATCGACCTGGCGCAGCAATTTCGAAGGTGAGCCAGGCCCCATTGCCGTGCAGATTGTCGGCGGCGACCCCGCCAGCCTGGCCGAGGCGGCCGCCTACAACGTGGGCCTCGGTGCGCAGATTATCGATATCAACATGGGTTGCCCGGCCAAGAAGGTCTGCGGCAAGCTGGGTGGTTCAGCCCTGTTATCTGATATCGGGCTGGTCGAAGACATTCTGGCAACGGTGACGCAGAGCATAGAGGTACCAGTCACGCTTAAAATCCGTACCGGTCCGAACCCCGGGACGCGCAACGGAGTCGAGGTGGCGGCCATTGCCGAGGCCTGTGGCATCGCGGCACTCGCAGTGCACGGTCGAACCCGGGCCGACCGTTTCAAGGGCGACGCAGAGTACGAAACGATCCGTGACATATGCCGGGCGGTGTCGATCCCGGTGTTTGCCAACGGCGATGTCGAGACGCCGGAAAAGGCCCGCCAGGTGCTGGAATTCACCGGCGCGCAGGGCCTGATGATCGGTCGGGGTGCGCAGGGCAACCCGTGGGTGTTTCGTGAACTGAGCCATTACCTGGATACCGGCCGGATTCTTCCGCCGCCACAGGATGATGAAATCCATGCTGTCATGTGTGAACACCTGCAACGGCTGCACGATTTCTACGGCCGGGTCCACGGCGTGCGGGTGGCGCGTAAACATATAGGCTGGTACCTGAAAGGACGCCCCGGCACCCGGCAGGTATTGTATGATCTGATGCGGGTCGAAAGCCCGTATGAACAATTCCAGTTACTGGAACAATATTTTTTATCACCAACCGGCGCAATGCTTACAGAAAAGCGTCATAACCCTGTCAGGGGAGCCGAGCAGAAATGAATTGGAAACAACACATCCTCAAACCCAAGTGGAAGAACAAGAACGCGGATATACGGCTGGAGTCGGTCAGCACCGAACAGGACCCCGAATTGATCAGCAGCCTGCTCGATATCGCACGTGATGACGAGGACGTGCGTGTTCGTTGCGCTGCCATCAAGCGCCTGCACAGGCTGGAAAACATCCTCAAGTTATACAAAAAAGAAAAAGACAGCACGGCCAGGGAATTGCTGGAGCAGCGCATCCACCAGCTGGCGTCATCCAGCAGTGATTCGCGGCCACCGCTGGAGTTTCGCATCGAGGTCGCAGAGAACACCACCGACCGTGACCTGGTTGAACACCTGGCGCGCAATGCACCGGAAAAGGAACTGCGGCGCGTCGCACTGGCGCGGGTTGAAAGACAGGGCGTGCTGGGTGATTGCTGTATCAATGACGATGATGCCGGCAACCGCCGTTATGCGGCCGGCAGGATCAACCAGCAAACGACACTGAAACGTGTCATCGACGCCTTGCGCAAAAGTGACAAGGCGCTTTTCTCGGAGTTACAAGCTCGCCTGCACAGCGAACTGCTGGCACAGAATGATCCTGGGGCAGTCAAGACCGAGGGCCTGAGAATTTGCACCGAACTGGAGAAACTCGCGCTCGAGGGAAAGGAAGTATCCACCGAAGTCGAGAGCTTGCATAAAGACTGGAAAAAGATAGCTGAACATGCGGACGAAGAACTCACAGCGCGTTACCAGCGGGCTTGTATCCGGCTGAACGAGCCGGAAATCGAAACAGCCCCCACCGATGCTGGGCCGGCCGATGAAGTCAGCGAGAAAACCGCTGAAAAAGAGCCGGTGGAAGAGCCCGGACAGGAAACCGAAACGGATAGCGGGCAATCCACACAGCCCGATGAGAGCCTGGCGCGCATCGCTGCCGACATTGCACTGTACCGGCAGGAAAATCCTGACCGGCCACACACTGCCAGTCTCAGGAAACTGGTTGACCAGCTCGACACAGCCTGGCAGCAATGTGACCAGAAGCAACCGGAAAACCTGGCCTGCCGGACCGCGGCCAAGGCTGCCGTGCAGGAACTTGAAACAAAGATCGAGCAAATCAAGGCCAGGCAAGGTAAGGAACTGGAGCAGGC
>JAPHTE010000243.1 GCA_026196445.1 Lysobacterales bacterium | reverse complement strand
AAGTGTACGGGGTGGTGCCCGATTTCCTGCAGGAACTCGAATTGACCCACCGTGGCCTGACTGGCCTGCAGGTCGTGCGCGAAATGCGGGTCCGCAAGCAATTGATGCTGGAGGATTCCGACGCCGTGGTGGCATTGCCGGGCGGTTGCGGGACGATCGAGGAACTGTTCGAGGCCCTGACCATGAAACGGCTTGGGCAATGGGTTGGCCCAGTCGTCCTGGTCAATACCAACGGTTTCTACGACGACTTGATTCAATTCCTGGACCACAGTGTTGCCGAGCGATTCATGGGTAGTCACCACCTGGACATGTGGTCCGTGGTCGATGAGCCGGAAGATGTACTGAACGCATTCGAGGGCGCGCATAGCTGGGACAGCGACGCGCTGCAGTTCGCCAACGTGACACCTGCCAACGCATGAACGAACCGTCGCCACTCCGCATGCATAAATTGCCCACTGCACGTGCCTTGGCCTGGCTCACGGGAAGTTGGGGCCTGGTCCGGCGACAACCGGTGCGCCTGTTGTTGATCAGCCTTTTTTTTCAATTCTTCCTGAGTGTATCGCAGGCGGGTCTGCTGGGCCTGCTGGTGGTGATGTGCCTGCCGGTACTGAGCGCCGGCCTGTTGCACGCGTTTTACCTTATCGAGGCTGGTGAAAGGCCCATGCTGGCTGTCCTGTTCATACCGTTTACGGTAAAAACCACCGTCAGCCGTCTGCTGATGCTGGGGGGCGTCGTGCTGGTCTTGGGACTGTTGCTGGTTTCCATATTCATGGCCGGCCAGGTCATGGATATAGATCCCGAGTTATTGAGACGCGTCGAGCAGGGTGACCTGGACGCCCTGCAGTACATCGACCCGGCCACCATGGAACAATCCCTGTTGGCAATGGCCCTGGCGGCTACAGTTAGCGGCATGCTGACCTATTTCTCTGTGCCGTTGATCTGGTTCCGGCACCAGGCCATAGGCCGGTCGGTCCTGCTCGGTTTGAAGGCGCTGGGCCGCAACTGGAAACCTTTGTTGCTGATCGGGGTCCTGCTGGGTTTACTGGCGGTGCCTATCGTGATGCTGGTTGGATACTTTTACCTGACGATGCTCAGCGGGGGAAACCCGTCGACCATGCTGGCCATCGTGCTGCTGGTGCTGGGCCCGTTATTCCAGTTATTGCTGTTCGGTACCCAGTACCTGGCGTTCCGGGACATTTTTGGCCTTGATGAACGTTTCGGGCGTGTTGGAAAGAGCAGTACCGATCAACTGGTCGCCTGATCCTCAACCGGTTCCTGGTCCTTGACCAGGATCCGCGACATGACGATCCCGATTTCGAACAACAGCCACATTGGCAAGGCCAGCAGGGTTTGTGAAATCACATCGGGAGGCGTCAGGATCATGCCGATCGCAAATGCCCCCACGATGATATAAGGTCGCCAACTGCCGAGCTTAGCTGCTGTTGTCACGCCGGTGGCGACCAGGATGATGGTCGCGATCGGGACCTCGAATGTTATACCGAACGCAAGGAACAGCGTCATGACAAAATCCAGGTACTTACTGATGTCGGTCATAACGGCCACGCCCTCGGGCGCCACGCGGTTCATGAAACCGAACACCAACGGGAAGACGACGAAGTACGCAAACGCACAACCGGCGTAGAACAGGAATACCGAGGATAGCAACAGCGGCCGGGCCAGTCTTTTTTCATGTTTGAAAAGAGCAGGCGCCACGAAAGCCCACAATTGGTACAGCACCATCGGTATCGAAATCATGATGGAAAGCAGCATCGTCATTTTGAAGGGGGTCAGGAACGGTGACGCAACATCGATGGCGATCATGCTGCTGCCTTCGGGCATTTGCGCCAGCATCGGTGAGGCCAGGGCCTCATAGATACGGCGTGAAAAGGGCAGCAGCGCGAGCAGCACGATGACGATGGTCATGCAGGCCTTCAACAGACGGCTGCGCAATTCCACCAGGTGCTGGAGAAAACTTAACTCCTGGTCTTCCTCGGGCAGTTCAGACATCATCATCCCTTGCAGCCGGCGCTTTTTGCTGCGTCTTATCGGTTTCGGTATCCGGTTTGGCTGCGGAGGGTGAAGTCTTCTCCGAAATGGTATCGGTCAGATCGCTGAGGTTTTTTCCGATCTGTTTCAGCTCTTTTTCGGCCTGCTTGATCGGTGCGGAGATATCCGCTTCGTTGAGTTCTGCCTGGATGGTATTACGCAGGCTGATCCAGCTGGTCCGGGCTTTACGCACGAAACCGCCGACGGTCCTTGCGACTTTCGGCAGGCGTTCGGGGCCGAGCACCAGCAGGCCAATCAGTGCCAGCAGGAACAGCTCTGCAAAACCGACATCAAACATCTGTGTCAGGTGGGCTGGATGCCTTGACTTTTTCCTTGCTGTTCTCAGCTT
>JAPHTE010000171.1 GCA_026196445.1 Lysobacterales bacterium | reverse complement strand
TTATGTTCAGAGTCGCGGCCATCTGTTTCAAGGTGTTGCCTTCTGCAAGCAGTTGCAGTACTTCACGCTGACGAATCGTCAGGTCGCCGTGGGCTGTTTGGCCGGCGGGGTTATTGATAAATTCACCGATCATGCCCTCGGTGATTTCGGGCGATACATAATTTCTTTCATGCAGCACCGACTCTATCGCGTCGAACAGTTCTGATGCAGCTGAACTCTTGAGCAGATAACCATTCGCACCGATTCTGAAGGCCTCGGTCGCCATGAAGGGATCATCGTTCATGGTCAGGAATATGAGCTTGACTTCCGGTTGATCCTTTTTGAGCTTCTCGCCGGCGTCAAAACCGTTCATGTGCGGCATGGCGATATCGGTCAGAACGACATCAGGATTCAGCTTTTTCACCTGTTTAAGCATGTCCCGGCCGTCGGTCGCGGTGCCTACGACCTCATATTTTTTTGCGAGTAGATTGCTGAACGCATCCAATAGAAGCGAGTGATCATCTGCAAGAAAAATGCGTGGACGCATCATCTTCATTTACTTCCTTTTCTCTCCCCTGAAATCACATACTACGCTTTTGCACAATTAAAACTACGTCTATTTTAACAAACTGCCTGACCAAATTATCGTAAATGGCCTGAAACCCTCAGGGAGTTGGCATTACAGCCGGGCTCAGGTTTTAAAAAGATCGATCAGCAGCAGCACGAGCCACACGAACGCGTAAACGCTCAATGGCAGAATCAGGACCCACCTCAATACCCATTTTATACGATTGCTTTTTTCCTTGGCGTCGTCGACCTTGGTGGCCTTTATCGGTTTCCTGGAATCGGCCGCGCGATTCCTTTTAAGCCTCTTGAACGGACCTATTTTCTGGTCGACGTTTGTTTTGAACGGGACCTTGCTTTCGCCCATGCTCTCCTCCCGGGGTGACCACCTGAGTCTGGTTGTTGAAGCGGAAATAGTCAATATGGTGGCCAATTCCCTTGATCGCCTTAGCTCAACCTGCCTGGACTATGATTTTTGCACAGGAGGTCTGTCATTTTATACAGTTTATGTCGATTTGAATAAAATGCATTCTGATTCCGGGATTGTAGACAGTCATGGATGGCTCGCTGCAGGGAAGCGGTAGACAGGTACGGATACCGATGGAATCTCCTGTAGCAAAGTTTTATGCTCGGACCAGGAGCCGGTTATCAAAAGGAATTGATTTCCGGATCTTGGAATATTGAAAAGAGCAAGTGGAAGTTTATGCGTTGTCAGGTAAAAGTACGCATGAGCGGCCACCTTGGCGTGGGATAATGTCTTTCAAGGGGGACAGCATGCAAAACACTCTCGAAAATACCGAACCTTTACCGGTCCTTGAGAGTTATCTCAATAAGGCTTCTGCGCTTGAACTGGCACGCCGTTCGCTGCTGGGCGCACCGGTATACACCATGATCTCGCTGATCATGCTGGCGGGTACACCCATGCTGATGGACTATGGCTGGTGGTCACTCGGCGAGGCTGTTCTGCTTGTCATGCTGGGTGGAGTGCGGGTTTGGTTTGCCTTGAGTTTTGAACGGCGTTATGCAGAAAGCGGTGAACGTGCCGTTATCCAATTCAACATCCTGACTGCAATTCAAAGCCTGACGCTCGGTTTCCTGGCGGCTGCGGTCATTTGGCAATACTGGGCGGTGCAGGAAGTCATGCTGACGATGACCCTGTCTGCCGGATGCATCGCTGCCGGGACCAGCGCCCTGTCTGTAAGGCACAGCGCCCAGGTCATATTCATGACCTGTGTACTGTTACCTTTTGGCCTGGCTGTGCTGTTCGTCGGCGGGCTCGCCAAGGCTTTACTCATTATTGGATTCCTGGTCTTGATGGCATTCCTGGTACAGGATGGCGGTCAGGCCAGGGCAGCCTACTTTCAGCACCTGAAGGACGGTTACACGGAAATGATTAACGGCCGCAAGTGGGCCGTGGAAAGCCAGGCCAGGAATGAGTTCATGCGCAAAATCGGTCATGAACTTCGCATGCCGGTCAACACGATCATCGGCATGGCAGCCCTGCAACTGGATGAGAGGCTGTCACCAAAGGTGCGGGAATATGCATTGAACATTCGCAAAAGCAGTTCACAGCTGCTCGAGCTGATTGGTGACATTCCCGGCACTATCAGGACCGATCTGCACATTTCAGATACTGAAGCACCGGTAATGGAGTTGAATGAAAGTATCCGGGAAGTCGTCAACATATACGCTGCCGAGGCCTCCAACAAGGGACTCGAACTCACTGCACAACTTGACGATTTTCCTGAAGATTTGATGTCATCCAGTGCTGGCCAGCTGGAACAGGTACTGGCTAATTTGCTGGCCAATGCCGTGAACTTCACCGAACAAGGATCAATAAAGCTGACCTCGAGTTGTGAATACGGTAAAGACGGCACGATGCTGTGTGAGTTTTCGATAGCGGACACGGGTATCGGGATACCCGGCGAATGCCTGGAGACGATATTCGATCCGTTTAACCAGTCGGTGCCCAAGAGCAGCGGCAAGTTTGGTGGCAGCGGGCTGGGGCTGCCGCTCAGCAAGGGCCTGGTCGAACTGATGGGTGGTGAAATCTGGATTGAAAGTGAGGTAGGTGTGGGTACCACCGTCAGGTTTACCACGCGCGTCGAGTTGGACCCGTCGGTTGAGAGCAGTGCCTGGGTGAAGGGGGATGGCGCGCAGGAAGGCCCCCAGGTCCCGGACCTCAGCGAGGAGTACCCGCACAGGATACTGATCGTCGATGACGATGCCATCCATCGTCATATCCTGAGTGTGCAACTTGGCAAGTTCGGTTACGAGGCCGACGAGGCTGCCGATGGTGAACAGGCCGTCGCGGCGGTCATGGAAAATGAGTACGACCTGATATTCATGGATTTGCTCATGCCGAACATGAGCGGCATCGAGGCCAGCCGTTGGATCCGCGAGCGTTTCGAAGGGGACCACCGGGTACGCATAATTGCACTGACAGGTGATGCGACACTGGAGGCGCAGCAGCGCTCCATAAACGCTGGCATGGACAGCTTCGTAACCAAGCCTGCCAGCATCGATGACATCCAGGCCATACTGAAGTACTCGAACTTTGAAGCGCTGGAAACCGCATAGGCCGCGGACTGACAAGCTTCAGCCGGTTCCTTCCCCCATGACCTGAATGCTCCAGGTACCGGCTGCGTGAACCGGGTCATTCTTCCAGCGCGGTTGCCAGCTTGCAAAGCTCGTCGGCGAGTTCCGATGCAAGCTTGCTCGCAAGTGCAAGGTCACCGGCTTTTGCGGCATTTTCCAACGCTGCCGACTGCGCCGATAATGTTGAAATCTTCAATATACCTGTTGCGCCCCGCAAGCGATGGCCCAGGTTCTCTAAGCCGGTTACGTCTTCCTGACTGGCCGCCTGCTGTAACGCAGCGACAAGTTGCGGCACTTCGGCGACGAAACTGGTGATGAGGGTATCCAGAAACCCGTCTTCGTTTAGTTGGCCACCCGGTAATTCATCCCGGTTTGGCAGCGGCTTCTGAACGCCGGCATTACCCAGGCATTTTTCAACGGTGAATATGAGCGTCTGCGAGTCTACCGGCTTGCTCACGAAGGCATCCATTCCGGCTTCAAGACATTGGTGCTGGTCCGTTTCCGATGAGAGGCCGGTCAGGGCAATAATGGGAATCCCGGGATTGATCTGCCTGGAGGCGCCACTCCGAATAAAGCGGGTCGCGGCAAAACCATCCATCTCCGGCATATTGCAGTCCAGGATGACCAGGTCGTAGTGCCCGGACTCCAATGCGCTGATAGCTTCCTGTCCGTGGCCTGCGGTGTCTGATTCATAGCCCGCTTGCTGGAGCATTTTTTGTACGAACAGCCGGGTGATATGGTCATCGTCTGCAACGAGAATGAAACGT
>JAPHTE010000449.1 GCA_026196445.1 Lysobacterales bacterium | reverse complement strand
TGGCCCTGCAACGCGATCGCAACACTGCCGGCCTGGAAGGCTGCCAAGGCGACGGTAAAAATACGTGTGTACTGGGTAATCTTCTGCCGTCCGCTGGAGCCTTCTTTTTTCAACTGCTGCAGCTGCGGAATCGCGCTACTCATCAACTGCATGATGATCGATGCTGAAATGTATGGCATGACACCCAGCGCAAACAACGAAAAGCGCTGCAGTGCCCCGCCCGTGAACAGGTTGAACACATCGATGATGGTCCCCTGCTGGGAGTTCATGAACTGCAGCAGGGTCTGCGGGTTGACGCCAGGCACAGGTATGAATGTACCAATACGATAAATGATCAACGCTGCCAAAACGAACAGCAAACGCTGACGCAACTCGGTCAAACGACCGATGCCACCCAGTGTATCTGCTACTTGTGAAGGCGTTTTTGCCATTATTCGACCTTTCCACCTGCCGCTTCAATCGCGGCTTGAGCACCCTTGGTTACAACCAAGCCTTTTAGCGTGACCGCACGGTTGATCTCGCCGGTATTGATGACTTTCACCTTGCGTGCGTCGTGCTTGACGATACCCGCCTTTTTCAGCGTCTCGACATCGATTACGTCCGCGTCCATGGCGGCGATATGGTACAGGCGCACCTCAGCCTTGTAACGGGCAGCCGCCGAGGCAAAACCACGTTTCGGAAGCCTTCGCTGCAAAGGCATCTGGCCACCCTCAAAGCCGACCTTGTGGTAACCACCGGAACGTGATTTCTGACCCTTATGCCCACGGCCGGCAGTCTTGCCATCGGTGGAGCCGATACCACGGCCGACGCGTTTGCGGTTTTTCTTGCTGCCCTCGGCCGGGCTGATCGTATTCAGTTTCATGTCTGTACTTTCCTTTCAGTCAGGTTCGCAGAGAGACTCAGGCCTCTTCCACTCGTACCATGTAGTAAACCTTGTTAACCATGCCGCGGATCGAAGGTGTATCCTCCAGTGTCACGGTCTGGTGCATGCGTTTCAGGCCAAGGCCACGTACGCATTCCCTGTGCTTCGGCTGGGCTCCTATCGGAGAACGAACCAGCGTCACGTTTATTTGTTGTTTCTTAGCCATTGTTCTGCTCAGCTGTGGTTCGCCTTGATTTCATCGACACTCTTGCCGCGTTTTGCCGCAACCGATTCCGGGTTGTGCATGGCCTGCAAACCCTTGATCGTCGCACGGACCAGGTTGATCGGAGTGTTCGAGCCGACGCTCTTGGCCAGAACGTCGCTCACACCAACCGTTTCCAGCACCGCGCGCATGGCGCCACCAGCAATGACGCCGGTACCTTCCGATGCGGGTTGCATATAGATCCTGGATCCGCTGTGGCTGGCCTTGACCGGGTGCCACAAGGTGCCGTCCTTGAGCGATACCGTGACCATTTCACGACGTGCTTTCTCCATGGATTTCTGGATTGCGACCGGGACTTCCTTGGCTTTTCCATAACCAAAACCGACCTTGCCGTTTCCATCACCAACGACACTCAATGCTGTAAAGCCGAACACGCGCCCGCCCTTGACAACCTTGGCAACACGATTGACGGCTACCAGTTTTTCCAGCATCCCATCGTTGTTTTCTCTGTCCATTCTCGACATTTTTTTACCTGCTTCCTGATTCTTCAGTAGGGCGTTAGAACTTCAGCCCGCTTTCACGTGCGGCGTCGGCCAATTCGGCAATCCGGCCATGATATTGATATCCGGAGCGGTCAAATGCGACGTCCGAAATACCGGCGGCTACCGCACGCTCGCCCACGGCCTTACCCACGGCCTTGGCAGCATCCTTGTTACTGGTGCTCTTCAGACCTTCACGCACTTCTTTTTGCACGGTAGAAGCCGCTGCAATTACCTGGCCGCCCTCGGCTGCGATGACCTGTGCATAGATATGACGCCCACTGCGGTATACCGTAAGACGCGGCACACCCATGCGACGGATGTGCGAACGGGTTTTCTTGGCCCTGCGCAATCGTGCTATTTTCTTTTCCATTACTCGTTCCTCTTAAGCAAGCCGGCCGGACTTAGGCCTTCTTGGCTTCCTTCCTGACTACACGTTCATCCGCGTAACGCACGCCTTTGCCCTTGTAAGGTTCCGGCGGACGGTATGCACGAATCTCCGAGGCAACCTGGCCAACCTGCTGCTTGTCGCAGCCGCTGACCACGATCTCGGTCTGTGAAGGTGTTGCCAGCGTAATGCCCTCAGGGGCAGCGTATTCAACCGGGTGGGAAAAACCCAGTGCCAGGTTCAGCTTGCTGCCCTGGAGGTTTGCGCGGAAACCAACGCCAACCAACTGCAGTTTCTTTTCAAAACCTTCTGAGACGCCGACGACCATGTTGTTGACCAGCGCCCTGTAAGTACCGGCCATCGCAACGGCCTTGTCATCTTCCGCCGTTACCAGGAATTCACCTTCGTTGTCAGTTTCCGCCAGGCTGACGTTCCTGTGCAAAACCAGGTCCAGGTTGCCCTTGGGACCCTTGACGTTTAACTGCGAGCCGTTGATTTTGAGATCAACGCCCTTGGGCAGCTTGATTGGATTATTGGCTACGCGTGACATGTGATACTCCTCAAGGTGCCCTAAACCACGTAACAGACGACTTCGCCGCCGTGACCGGCAGCGCGCGCGGCCGCGTCGGTCATGAAACCGCCGGAAGTGCTGATGATGGCAATACCCAGGCCGTCCATGACGCGCGGCAGCTCGTCCTTGCCACGATATATACGCAGACCCGGGCGGCTGGCGCGTTTCAGACTGTCGATGACGCCACGGCCTTCAAAGTACTTCAACGTTATTTCAAGCTCTGGCTTGCCGTCGTTCTCGTTCACGCGAAAGTCATTGATGTAACCCTCGTCTTTCAATACCGAGGCGATACCCACTTTGACTTTCGAATTCGGCATGCTCACTGTCACCTTGTTGGTTGACTGCGCATTCCTGATGCGTGTCAGCATGTCGGAAATCGGATCACTCATACTCATGATTAAATACCTTATATTTCAATAGCGCCGGGTCACAACCAGCTCGTTTCTCTTACCAGCTGGCCTTTCTCAGCCCTGGCACATCACCACGCATGGTCGCTTCGCGCAGCTTGTTACGGGACAGGCCAAACTTGCGGTAAAAACCGCGTGGGCGCCCTGTAACTTCACAACGGTTGCGCTGCCTGACCGGGCTGGAGTCCCGCGGTAACTTCTGCAGCGAAAACATCGCCTGCTGTTTCTCTTCAAACCCGACTTCCGGGTTCGCGATGATCGCCTTGAGTTCGGCACGCTTGTTGGCATACTTTGCAACCAGCTTGCTGCGCCGCTTCTCGCGATTGATCATGGATACTTTTGCCATCTGCTCAGATCCTTACTTTCTGCTCTTGAAGGGGAAGTCGAACGCCTTGAGCAGCGCCAGACCTTCCTTGTCGTTTCTCGCGGTGGTGGTGATGGTGATGTCCATACCACGCATCGCGTCAATCTTGTCAAAATCGATCTCGGGAAACATGATTTGCTCGGTAACACCGAAACTGTAGTTGCCGCGACCGTCAAATGACTTGGGGTTCAGCCCACGGAAGTCCCGGATACGTGGAATCGAGATGTTTACCAGTCGATCCAGGAACTCATACATGCGCTCACGCCGCAGCGTCACTTTGCAGCCAACCGGCCAGCCATCGCGAATCTTGAACGTGGCCACTGATTTGCGTGCGTTAATGACGATCGGCTTTTGCCCGGAAATCACTTCCATGTCACCGGTTGCGGCAGCCATGACTTTCTTGTCGGTTAC
Source organism: Lysobacterales bacterium (assembly GCA_026196445.1). Classification (GTDB taxonomy): domain Bacteria; phylum Pseudomonadota; class Gammaproteobacteria; order Xanthomonadales; family SZUA-36; genus SZUA-36. Next base: position 2,906 of record JAPHTE010000449.1, on the reverse strand, counting down.
CGCCTCGCCTACGCCCATGTTCAGCGTGATCTTGGTGATTTTCGGAACTTCCATCACGTTCTTCAGCTCGAGGGATTCCATCAACTGGGGAACGAGTTTTTCTTTGTAATGTGTTTGTAGTCTGGCCATCTTACTGATCCCTAGATATCCACCGCTTCACCGGTTGACCGGAAAATGCGTACTTTGCTGCCATCTTCCAGCGATTTGAAACCGACCCGGTCTGCTTTACCGGTCGCCGGGTTGTACAAAGCCACGTTGGAGGCGTGCACCGGGCCCTCCTTCTCCACGATGCCGCCTGGCTTGTTACGGCCCGGATCCGGCTTGGTGTGACGCTTGACCATGTTTACGTTTTCCACCAGCAAGCGCTCTTTATCCAGGATCTGGAGTACGTGACCCCGCATCCCTTTGCTGCGGCCCGTAGTGACGATCACTTCATCGCCTTTATGTATACGTTTCATCTGTTACTCCTCCCGCCTAGAGCACTTCTGGTGCCAGCGAGACTATCTTCATAAACCGCTCAGAGCGCAGCTCACGCGTGACGGGGCCAAAAATACGGGTACCGATCGGCTCCAGTTTTGGATTCAGCAAGACCGCAGCATTGCCGTCAAACCGGATCAGGGAGCCATCGTTACGGCGTACACCACTCTTGGTGCGTACGACAACGGCATTGTAAATTTCGCCTTTCTTGACCTTGCCGCGCGGGATTGCGTCCTTGATGGACACCTTGATGATGTCACCAATGCGCGCATAGCGCCGCTTGGAACCGCCCAGCACCTTGATACACATCACCCGGCGTGCACCGCTGTTGTCTGCGGCTGTCAGCATGGACTGCATCTGAATCATATTCGTGTTCTCCGGTTTTAACCGATGATCAGGCTATTGAGCCTTCTCCAAAATCTCGACGACCCGCCAGCTCTTCGACTTGGAAAGAGGGCGGCACTCAACGATCATGACCTTATCGCCTTCTCCACAACTGTTGTCCTCGTCGTGTGCGTGGACCTTGGTGGAGCGTTTAATATATTTGCCGTACAAGGGATGCTTGATCTGGCGTTCCAGCAACACGGTTACGCTCTTGTTCATTTTGTTGCTGACCACCCGGCCAGTCTGGGTGCGCTTGATTTCCTGTGTAGTAGTCATGCCGCGTTACCTTCACTTGATTTCTGAGTCATGATGGTCTTGATCCGTGCGATATCACGACGTACACGACGCAATTCGTTGACATTGGTCATCTGACCCGTTCCTTTTTGCATTCTCAGGTTGAATTGCTCTTGCAACAGGCCCTTCAGCTCGTCGTTCAACTCACCTACCGTCTTGCCTTTCATTTCATTTACGTTCATCACATCACCGACCTGGAAACAAAGGTGGTCCTGACCGCCAACTTGGCAGCAGCCAGGCGGAACGCCTCACGGGCCGCCTCCTCTGAAACACCCTGGATTTCATAGAGCACACGACCGGGCTGTACCGGGGCTACCCAGTATTCAACGTTGCCCTTACCCTTACCCATACGAACTTCTACAGGTTTCTTGGTAATCGGCTTGTCCGGAAATACGCGAATCCACAACTTGCCACCACGTTTTACATAACGGGTAATCGCCCGGCGCGCCGATTCTATCTGGCGGGCGGTCACGAAACCGTGGGTCGTAGCCTTGAGGCCAAACTCGCCGAAGCTGACACGGTTACCCACCTGGGCCATACCGCGGTTACGCCCCTTCATCTGTTTTCTGAATTTTGTTCGTTTTGGCTGCAACATTGCCAGTCTCCTAGTTGACGCCTTTATTACCGCCGGTCTGCTCAGGCTTGGCTGCATACAGGTCGAAAACTTCGCCCTTGTAGATCCATACCTTGACACCGAGGATGCCGTAAGTCGTACCGGCCTCGACTACCCCGTAGTCCACGTCCGCGCGCAGGGTGTGCAAGGGCACCTGGCCTTCGCGATACCACTCGCTGCGGGCGATATCCGCACCGTTCAAACGGCCAGATATTTTCACCTTGATACCCAGGGCGCCAAGACGCATCGAGTTACCGACTGCCCGCTTCATTGCGCGGCGGAACATGATACGTCGTTCCAGTTGCTGGGCGATGCCCTCGGCAACCAGCTGCGCATCCAGCTCCGGCTTGCGAATCTCGGCCACGGAAATGTGTGTCGGGACCCCCATGCGCTCAGTGACTTCACGGCGCAGACGCTCGATATCCTCACCTTTCTTGCCTATCACGATTCCCGGACGCGCGGTGTGAATGGTGATGCGGGCAGTCTTGGCCGGCCTTTCGATCTGTATGCGGCTGACCGCAGCCTGTTCCAGGCGCTTGTGCAGGTATTCCCTGACTGCGATATCCGTATTCAACATTTCAGCGTATTCGCCACGTTCGGCGTACCAGGTTGAGTTCCAGTCTTTGGAAATACCCAGGCGGATGCCGATTGGATGTACCTTTTGACCCATAATATTTGTCCTGGTCTATTTGTTATCGGCCACAGTCAACGTGATGTGACTGGTCCGTTTCAAAATCCGTGTACCGCGGCCCTTGGCACGCGCCCTGCCCCGCTTCAGCGTCGGACCCTCATCAACCATGATGCTGGCGACACTCAACTCATCGATGTCCGCACCGTCGTTGTGCTCCGCATTGGCGACCGCGGAAAGCAGTACTTTCTTGACAATGTGCGCAGCCTTCTTGGTGCTGAAAGCCAACAATTGCTCGGCTTTCTCAACCGGCATGCCACGTACCTGGTCTGCTACGAGGCGGACCTTTTGTGCTGAAATACGTGCGCCTCTCAATTTTGCTGTTGCATTCATAGCTACACCTAATTGGTCTTGCGGTCGCCGGAATGCCCTCTGAAGGTCCGGGTCTGCGCAAATTCACCGAGTTTATGCCCGATCATCTGATCGCTGATCAGGATCGGCACATGCTGC